>JABGXK010000238.1 GCA_018675825.1 Flavobacteriales bacterium
AAACTTTCTTTATCAGCTGTAGAATAAACTGCAACAGTTTTAATATTCATCTCTTTACATGTTCGAATAATACGTAAGGCAATTTCCCCTCTATTAGCAATAAGAATTTTATTAAACATAGTTTAGAAGTTTTAAAAAAATATTATGATGGGTCAACTAAAAATAAAGGTTGATCAAATTCAATAGGTGTTGAGTCATCTATTAGAATTTTTACTATTTTACCAGAAACTTCACTTTCAATTTCATTAAAAAGCTTCATAGCTTCAATGATACAGATCGTATCTCCAATATTAATTTCATCTCCAACACTTACAAAAGGAGGAATTTCTGGAGATGACCCTCTATAAAAAGTACCTATCATAGATGATTTTATAGTGATTAGATGGTCTGTTTCTTCTTCTTGGGTCTTATTTTTATCTAATTCAGGAGATTCAGCCACAGCTTGAGAATTTGGAATTACCGCTACAGATTCCTGAGTAAGATCTTTATGTATGATCATTGGAACCTCATCTTGCGCACCTCTTCTTTTTTTTGCAGGTGATTTAATAGAGATTTTTATATTATCTATTTCTAAATCAACTTCAGTAGCACCTGATTTGGCAACAAACTTTATTAGTTCTTGAATGTCATTTAGATTCATGATATATATTGTTTGATACTACAAATGTAATTATTTCTTTGAATCGTAGGCCCATTTTAGGTAAATTGATCCCCATGTAAATCCTCCACCAAATGCAGCTAGTATTAGATTATCACCTTTATTTAGTCTATCCTCCCATTCCCAAAGGCATAATGGGATAGTTGCTGATGTTGTATTACCATATCTTTCTATATTAAGCATTACTTTTTCATCTCCAACACCCATTCTTCTTGATGTAGCATCAATGATTCTTTTATTAGCTTGATGAGGAACTAACCAAGATATATCATCAGCATTCAGATTATTTCTACTCATGATCTCTTCCGAGACATCAGCCATGTTCTTTACAGCTGCCTTAAAGACTGGTTGTCCATCTTGATAAATATAATGCTCTCTTGCATCTATTGTTTCATGAGATGCAGGACTTAAAGATCCTCCAGATTTTAATTTTAGAAATTCTCTTCCACTTCCATCACTTTTAAGAATAGTATCTTGAATCCCTAAACCTTCAGAATTAGGCTCAAGAAGTACTGCGCCTGCACCATCTCCAAATAAGATACAAGTAGTTCTTTGAGTATAATCAACTATAGAAGACATTTTATCAGCACCTACTACTATAACTTTTTTATAAGTACCACTCTCAATAAATTTTGAGGCAGTTGTCAATGCATATAAAAATCCAGAACAAGCCGCCATAATATCAAAAGCACAGATATTCTTTGCGCCAATCTTATCTGAAATTATACAAGCCGTAGATGGAAACATCATATCTGGAGTAGCTGTAGCACAAATTATTAAATCTATTTCTTCAACTGGTGTATTAGTTTTTTTTAAAAGTAATTTTATTGCTTCAGCTCCTAAATCTGAAGATCCTTTATTTTCTCCTTTTAGAATTCGTCGTTCTTTTATTCCAGTACGAGAAACAATCCATTCATCATTAGTGTCGACAAGTTTCTCTAACTCTTTATTAGTCAGTATGTATTCAGGAACATAAGCGTGGATGCCAGTTATTGCAGCATTGATTTTTTTCATTTAAGTTATATTTTTTTTAATTTTCTCACTCAGATTCGCATCAACTACATCTTTTGTATGAATGATCATATTTTTTATTGCAATTTCATTAGAAATACCATGCCCTATAATTACCGTTTTATTTAGGCCTAGAATTGGAGTTCCTCCGTAAATTTCGTAATTAAATTTGTTAAAATACTCATCTTCAATATTTCTTTTTTTAACAAGTTGGTATATTGCTTCAGCTTGTTTTAGTACGATATTACCAGTAAATCCATCGCATACAATAACATCAGTTTTTGAATCAAATATATCTCTACTTTCAATATTTCCAATAAAATTATAATCTGGTGTTTCAAACATCATTTCATAGGCGGCTTGTGTCAACATATTACCTTTACTTTTTTCCTCTCCAAGGTTTAGTAAGCTAACATTAGGTTTTTCTATTTTACACACATGTTGTGCATATAATGATCCTATAAGACCAAATTGATAAAGAACATCTGCTTTACAATCAGCATTTGCTCCTACGTCTAATAGTACTGTTACACCTCCATTAACTTTAGGTAATACAGAGCAAATACACGGTCGAAGTACACCTCCAATTGCTTTAACAGAATAATAACCACCAATAAACATGGCGCCTGTATTTCCAGCACTAGCAAAGCCATCAATTTTATCATGTGAAAGATATTCAAACCCCTTTGCTATACTTGAATTTGGTTTTTTTTTAAACGCTTTGATTGCATGTTCCCCCATTGAGATAATCTCATCACAATTAACTATTTCAAAATTAAGATTAGTTGTCTCTTGTTTACTAAGGATTAGTTCTATTTTTTTTTGTTTTCCAAAAAAAATAAGTTTGGTATCTTTAGGAAGCTCATTTCCTGCAAGAATAGCTCCCTTAATAGTTTTTTCAGGAGCGTAATCTCCTCCCATAATATCTACGCCAATTCTCATCTTATGAGTTATGTGTTTTGTTGGCTAAAATTAATAATATTTAAGTAAGTATCTATGCGGAAACTTGTTTTTCTATAGCCTGCTTGCCTCTATAAGTGCCGCATTCCTCACATACTCTATGATACGCAACTGCATTTCCACAGTTGGAACAATTATACATTGTAGTTGAAGAAGCTTTATAATGAGTACGTCTTTTATCTCTTCTAGTTTTAGATATTTTTCGTTTAGGATGTGCCATTTGGTTATGCTATTTTAGTTTTATTTCTTTAAGTGCCTCCCATCTTGGGTCAGACAATTTTTTAGTTCTTTTAGTATATTTATTTATCAAAATTACCATTTCTTTGTTACATTCACCTTTTTCTATAGAATTAAGTTTGTGTCTACGCTTGTTTGGCATCGCTAGCACTATCATTTCAAAGAGATATTTTTTTATACAAATCTCTTTTTCGTTTGACCCAAGATAGATTATGCCATCATCTATATTTTCATCTTGATTTCCTTCGTTAATAATTAAATTTAAACTTGATGATAATGGTACTGTAATTTCTTCAGTACATAGATCACAAGGAATTTTTTTAATTACACCGCTAATCTCAAGACCTAATGAGAGTTTGTTATTTTCTTTTAAAAGCATAGTATTAACTGATATATCTGCGCTAATTATTTCAGATTGAGCAAATGTTTCAAAGAACTTATCCTTAATTATAAATGAATCACTGAAACTACCATCTTTAATTCCAGTTATTTTAATCTTATAGTCATCCATTAAGCCAAATTTTAAGGGGTGCAAATATATAAATTTATTACTATTTACTATAGTAACTTTATTAAGTTAGACTTGATTTCATATATATGAGTCTGATAAATTTCATGAGTCTCTTGTTTTTAGTATTTGACATGCTGAAATAACAGCTGATTTGAATGACTTTTCATTGGCGTTTCCTGTTGCTCCAATATCATATGCTACACCATGAACTGGAGAAGTTCTTATTATATTTAGGCCTGCAGTAAAATTAACACCGTCTGAAAATGATAATGCCTTAAATGGAATTAATCCTTGATCATGGTACATTGCTAATATACCATCATATAAACTTAAATTATCATTCGTAAAGAAGCTATCGGCAGGAAAAGGACCTTTAGCTAGAATATTATATTTTTTATTTATTGTATTAATTGCTGGTGAAATAATATGATCTTCTTCTTTCCCAAGCATACCATTTTCTCCTGAATGAGGATTAAGACCAAGGATAGCAATTTTAGGTTTTAAAATATTAAAATCAGTAATTAGTGAATTATTTAATCTTTTTGCTTTTTCAATAATATTTTCTTCCGTTATACTAGTTGAAACTTCCGATAATGGAATATGACCTGTAACAAATGCAATCTTCATAATACTACTAATCATCATCATGAGTGAACTACCTAAGAACTTACTTTCTAAAAACTCAGTATGACCTATAAAGTTATTAATAGATCTTCTAATTTGATACTTATCTATTGGTGCAGTTACCAAGACATCAATTTCTTTTTTTTCTAGCGCTTTACAAGAATCATTTAACGAATCAAAAGCAATTAATCCAGATTGCTTAGAAGGTATTCCAATTGCTAATTTATGATTATATTTCTTGTTTTCTAATATATTTATCTTATTGGGATGTAAGTCTAGAATTGAATTTATTTTGTTAAGAGTAATTGGCTTTTCTTCTACAATATTTGTGTAGTCACAACAAATATTATATGGAGCAAAAATAATAGGAGTACATTTTTGTAAAATTTTATTGTCTTGTAATGTTTTGAGAATTACTTGTAATCCAATTCCATGTAGATCTCCAACTGAGATTCCTAATTTTATTTTGCTCTTTTGAAGCACTCGTTTAATATTCTTTAATATAGTTATAAAGAAGCCTTACTCCCATACCCGTAGCACCTTTTCCTCTATAGCTATATTTATTTGTAACATATGCAGGTCCTGCAATATCAAGATGAATCCATGGATAGTTAACAAAATTAGAGAGAAATTTTCCTGCTGTTATAGCTCCCGCAAATGACCCTCCAATATTTTTGATATCTGCTATATCAGACTTTATAAGTTCGTCATAATCATTCCAGAATGGCATTTCTGCTAGACGCTCATGTGTTTTTTTACCTACTTTTTTTAATTTTTGATGTTGATTTTCAGCATTTTTTTGCATTGAAACAATACCAAAGTGTCCAATTGTATTTGCAGCAGAGCCAGTTAGAGTAGCTAAGTCAATAACTAATTCTGGCTTATATTTTTCTGCATAGCTGAGTGCATCTGCCAGTATCATTCTACCTTCAGCATCTGTATTTAATACTTCAACTGTTAATTTATTAAACATAGTAACAACATCTCCAGGAGCATAGGCATTTCCTGAAGGTCTGTTATCTGTTGAAGGAATTAAACCAATAACATGTTTAGGTAATTTGTTGCTTGCAATTGCCTGCATAGCTCCAATAACCGTTCCTGCTCCTGCCATATCAACTTTCATTATTTCCATACCCTTTGAGGTTTTTAGACTTAGACCTCCAGTATCATACACAATTCCTTTCCCAACCAGAATGATTGGTTTTTTGTTTTTCGCATTTTTAGGCTTCCATTCTAATATAGAAAATGTAGGCTCATCAATACTTCCTTGATTAACAGCCAGAATACCTCCCATTTTTAGAGATTGTATCTTCTTTTTATTAAAAATGGTTGTTGTATATCCTGATTTTTTACCTGCTTCTTGTGCTAAATTTGCCAGATCAGTTGCTTTTAAATGTGAAAAAGGAGTATTGACTAAATCTTTTGTAAATCTAACAGCATTAGTTATTTTCTCAATTTCTTTAAAATCATCATTACTATTACAGATATAAATAGTTATATCTTTACTCTTCTCTTTTTTACTTTTATGATTAGTGAAAGTATAATTTGATAATGATATACCTTCAAGAAAAGCATATGTACTGATAGTATCGCTTTCAATATTTTTTATTGTAACTGAATCAAAAGTATTTATTTCATTAAGTATTTTATCTCCAAGGCATCTTAGGTTTTCTAGCTTTAAGTATTTATTTTCTTGATCTTTTGGATTAATAAATATGATTTTTCTTATATACTGATTAAGAATAATAATTTCAGCATTGTTTTTTTGCTGGTTTTTGACATATTTTATTTCATGACTATTCAGAGATAAATTTGATATTTTACTTTTTTTATTTAATAATATTATTAAATTATCTTTTTCTGTAATTGTGTTTTTGTTTTTTATAATAGTCTTCATATAATTATGTAATTTTGATAATGTAAAATTAAGGTTTTTTATGAATAGCAAACTATTACTCTCTCGAGCATTAAAAAAAGAATTTCTATCAATAGAAGAAGGTATGTTTCTATATGAGAATGTTCCAACCGCTGAGTTAATGTGGACGGCAAATGAATTAAGACAAGACTTAGTTGCAGGCAATATTGTTACTTGGCAGATTGATAGAAATGTTAATACTACTAATGCCTGTAATGCAAATTGTAAATTTTGTAATTTCTTTAGACATCCGAAACATAAAGATGTTTACATAACAGATATTAATACCTACAAAAGAAAAATTGATGAAACAATAAAATTTGGAGGTGATCAGCTTTTATTACAAGGAGGTCATCATCCGGGTTTAGGGCTAGCCTATTACACCAAGCTATTCAGAAATTTGAAGAGCCTTTATCCTTACATTAAATTACACGCATTAGGACCTCCTGAAGTTGCACATATATGTAAGATTGATAATATTTCTCATGAGTACGCACTGACAGAGTTAAAAGACGCAGGCATGGATAGTATGCCTGGAGCAGGAGCTGAAATATTAAGTGATAGAGTTCGAAGATTAATTTCTAAAGGAAAATGCACTGGTGAAGAATGGTTAAAGATCATGTATGAAGCTCATAAATTAAATATTACAACTTCAGCAACAATGATGTTTGGGCATGTTGAGACTTTACAGGAGCGTTTTGAACATTTAGTAAGGATAAGAGAAGTTCAATCTAGAAAACCTGAAAAATCAAAAGGCTTCTTAGCTTTTATTCCTTGGCCTTTTATGGATGATGGAACTTTACTCCAAAGAGTGAAAGGAATTAATAATAATGTTACTGCTGATGAATATATTAGAATGCTAGCCTTGAGTAGAATTATGCTTCCAAATATTACTAATATTCAAGCTTCGTGGTTAACTGTTGGTGCTTCCACTGCGCAAATTTGCCTTCATGGTGGAGCTAATGATATGGGATCTATTATGCTAGAAGAAAATGTAGTTTCTGCTGCTGGTGCACCGCATAGATTTACAGCTGAAAGTATCCAAAAATGTATTATTGAGGCAGGGTTTAAGCCTCAATTAAGAGATCAGCAGTATAGTTTTCGGAATATACCTGCTAAAATTGAACAGCAAGAAATCAACTACTAAAGGTGTTTACAGGAATAATAGAAAATACAGCTAACCTTATTAATATCAAGGAAAAGGATAATAATCTAGATTTCTATTTTAAATCTAACTTAATTAATGAGTTAAAAATTGATCAAAGTGTTTCTCATAATGGCGTTTGTTTAACTGTAGTTGATATTTCTGATGATCTTTATATTGTTACTGCAATTAAAGAGACTCTCAATAAAAGTAATCTAGGCGATTTAGCTATTGGTGATTCTGTCAATATTGAGAGAAGCATGTTACTTAATGGCAGACTAGATGGTCATATTGTTCAGGGTCATGTTGATCAGACAGGCGTTTGCAAATCTATTATGGATCAAAAAGGATCATATTTAATGACTTTCCAATACAATCTATCTAAGAATATTACTGTAGAGAAAGGCTCAATTTGTATTAATGGAATTAGCTTAACAGTAGTTAATTCTAAAGACTCATCATTTTCTGTTGCTGTTATTCCATATACTTGGGAAAACACTAATTTAAAAGATGTTAAAGTAGGAGGGCGTGTAAATTTAGAGTTTGATATATTAGGTAAATATATATCTAAACTTATTTCTAAGGCATAATGTTCTTTTCAGATATCTCATTTTTCTTGGTAAAAAATCTGTAGTTTAAACCTAGCGTAAATTGATTTTTTGATCCAATTTGTATGCCATTTATATTTTGGTAGATAGGAAGTTCATATGTAGCAAAAAAACTAAATGAATTTATTGGGAAGCTTATTTGTGGAATAAAAAAAATCTTTTTACTTCCAGAAGATTCCTCTAGATCTTGTAGATAATCATTTTCCCAAGAAAGTAGACTCTCTCCAGCATCCATTTTCTCAATAAACTCGGCTTTTACCTGAGTTGTTAATGTTACTTTATTTTTAAAACTTTTCCCAAAATAAATTGCATAGCTGGTATAGTCTCCAATTTTTTGATCTAATGAATTATATCCTTTGTTGATATGAAGTATATTAGCAAAAACTCTAAATCTTTTGAGCTTATACTCTCTATAAAAAAACGAGTATAATATTATATCATTTGCTCCTGAAGAGAGTTGAGATATTGGAGGATTAACATCCCACACTCCTGGTATAGTTTGGCTTGAGTCAGTATGTGATCCTATTGGTATTTTTACACCTAAACCTAGAGTTATCTCTGATCTAGTAAAAGGTAAATCTTTATTATAAACATTGTATCTTGGGAAGAAGATAAGATCACTTAACCCTTTCGAGTTTATTGTATCCGAAAGGTTATATCCAACTTTAGATTTATTAAGAAAATATCCACTAGCTATTGAAAGTGTTAGGTTTTTATTTAATCCATAATCAGTTCTTAAAAAAAGATAATTACTATTTAGATTATCAAAACTTGTAAGGGACGTGTCTGTTTCTCCATAAAAAAATTTGTCTGAAAAATTGTGTTGATAATTAAAAGATATTTCTATCTGGTTTTTAAGTAAAACTCCAGTTGATGCACCACCAGCTATTGGGTTTCCCGCTCCACCTGAACAACAGCCTTGTGCCTTTATTTGGTGATATGAAAATATTAATATAATAATTGAAATAAATAAGCGCATATGCTTGATAACTAATTCAATATATTAACTGTATTTATTTGTTCTTGTGTATCACTACTTATTTTGATAAAATAGATACCATTTTTAAATGATGCAAGGTTTAATTTTTCGTTGTGATATCCTGGAATGTTAATTTGATTATTTCTTAACAAAGTACTCTTACCTAATTGGTCTATTATCTCTATCTTTATTTCTTCTTTTTTTGTTGTTTTATAAGATACTGTGAGTGTATTTATAACTGGATTAGGAAAAGTTGTTACTTCAAAAGCATTTTTTTTATTTTCATTTACTAATGAAACTCCATCAGCTATTGCTGCAGAAATTGCCGTATGAACATTAGAGTAATTTATTTTATCATCATTTTTATTTAAATATATTAAATGATTAGCACCTCCAAGAACGACTACTTTAGGCATTCCGTCTACCCCATAATCACTCATTGTGATATTAGCATTAGAAAAGATTGTTGAATTAGTCATGTTATAAGTAGTTGCAAAATTATTCAGTATCACACATGATGTATTCGCATAATCATCTGCAATATAAAAATGTACTTTTCCTGGATGGCTTGAAGCAAACGACTCCACAGCATCATATGCCGGATAGGAATAAGTTGCACATGGGCCACAAGGCATAATCCATGAGATAACTATAATATTACCAGCATCTAATTCATTAAATAGATTGTGCGATACTCCATTACAGTCATCTTCTGTAAAATTGGTAGCATATGTTTGTGAATATGTATATTGTATAGATATTAGATATAATAAAGAAGTAAATAGAATTTTTTTCATTTTTTTAATTTTTTATTTGCGATCATATTTACAGCAATAATGTAAAGCATCATACGACTCATCAGTTGCTTTATACATTTCAGTATCATATCCAATATTTGCTAATTTTTGTTGTATTTCTTTTAATGAGGTGTGTTCAGCAAAAAATTTAACTTTTAAGCTTTGTTTCTTGATATTCCATTTTGCTGATTTTACACCTCCAATATTTTTAGCTGTCGTTTCAATTTTTTCTTTACACATCATACACTTTCCAGAAACATTAAAAGATTTTTTTATGACAGTATCTTTTATTGTAAATGCCTGCAGTGAGAAAAGTATTATAAAAATTAAAAGAGGATGTTTATTTTTCATTTTATAAAGATATGTATTTATATTTGATGTTTAGATGAAATATTTTTTATAATGAGAAAAAAAATACTATTACTAGGTTCTGGAGAACTCGGTAAAGAGTTGGTTATTGCACTTCAAAGATTAGGTCAGTATGTTATTGCTGTAGATTCATATGAGAATGCCCCTGCCATGCAAGTATCACATGAATTTGAAGTTATAAATATGCTTGACGGGGATGCTCTTGATAGAGTTATAAATAAACATAATCCTGACATTATTGTTCCTGAAGTTGAGAGTATTAGAACAGAACATTTTTATAAATATGAAAAGCAAGGTTACAAAGTGATCCCATCTGCTAAGGCAGCTAATTTTACAATGAATAGAAAAGCTATTCGTGATTTAGCATCCATTGATCTCTCTATAAGGACAGCAAAATACAAGTATGCTGACTCACTAGAACAACTTAAAAAAGGTGTTGGTTATTGTGGTTTTCCATGCGTTGTTAAACCCTTAATGTCTAGTTCTGGGAAAGGACAATCAGTAATTAAATCTATTGACGATATAGAGAAAGCATGGGACTATGCTTTACAAGGTTCTAGAGGAGATTTAATGGAGGTTATTGTAGAAGAGTTTATCTCTTTTGAATATGAAATCACCCTCTTAACATTAACTCAGAATAATGATGTTACTTTATTCTGTCCTTCAATTGGTCATAGGCAAGAAAGAGGTGATTATCAAGAAAGTTGGCAGCCAATACATATGAAAGATACTTTTCTTAAAGAAGCTCAAGATATGGCTCATAAAGTAACTCATTCTCTTGGAGGATCAGGTATTTGGGGCGTTGAGTTTTTTATTGCAAAGGATGGTGTGTATTTTTCAGAACTATCCCCAAGACCACACGATACCGGAATGGTAACTTTAGCAAATACTCAAAATTTCAATCAATTTGAATTACATGCAAGAGCAATTCTTGGTATTCCTGTTGAGCAAATAATACTATTAAAAAATGGAGCTTCAGCTGTTGTATTAGCCAAAGATGAAAAAAATGATTTCCCAATTTTTACTGGTTTGGAAAAAGCTGCTAGTATAGAAAATTCTGATTTTAAAATATTTGGAAAACCATCGACAAGACCTTACAGGAGAATGGCGGTTGCCTTAGCTTATGGAGACGATTCTGTAAAAAAATTAGTTGAGAAAGCTAAAGATGTAGCAAGTCATATCAATATAGTATAATTATTATTATACTAATAGCTTCCACATTTTAAAGTGAGGTCCGATATCTTTTATATCAAACTCAGGTCCAAATTTTTTAAACCCTAAAGATTGATAAAAATCTACAGCATTTAATCTAGCATTACACCAGAGCACATCACAATTCTTATTTTTTAATAGTATAAAAGATTCTAACATTAAATTAGTTGCAGCAGATTTTCGTCTATATTTTGGATGTGTTGCCATACCTCTTAATCTATATCCATTCTTTGATTTTAATTTTGAATCATTTTCCGGGTATAGAGTAGCTATTGAAATAACTTTTTGATTCAGTATTGCTGCTAGGTGTATTGTTTTTTCATGATAATCTAGCTCATAGTAAGTGGTATCAACTGATTGTCCAGGCCTTAATACAAGATGTCTTAGAGGCCTTACTTCTTCTGCTTTAACCAACAAAATTTTCATAATTTATAAATATAGATTAGGAACCCCAAAGTAGAATTCAAGAACCTTTATTTTAAATATGTAGTCGTATTTTGCTTTTATAAGATCTGATTGAGAGGCTTCAAATAGTTGTTGTGCTTGTAGAAAGTTAATTGTATTTAAAGCTCCATTTTCAAACCTTTCTTTCGCATAATTATATGCAGTTTCTCTAGCTAATTTTGTTTTTTTTGCTGCTTGATATGCTTTTAATGCACCTTGAGCATCATTGAGAGATTGGTTGATTGTATTTTCTAAGTCTAATTTAGTTTGATCAAGGAAATTCTTAACTCTAAGAACATTAAGTTGAGATTTTTTAATATTTGTTCTGGTGGTTAAGCCATTTAGTATTGGAATGTTTATTTGTAGGCCAATGCTTTCACCAGCATTTAAGTCAAACTGATTATTTAATGATATTGGAGAGTCAATAATTACACGTGAATTATAGGAATAGTATCCTCCTATAGATGGGAGAGCAGAAGATTTAGATATTTGTTGATCTTTGATTGCAATATCAAGATTAGTTTTTGCTAGTTTAATATCATTTCTATTTAGTAAAGCTACTTTATATATTTCTTCAGCTTTTTTTTGTAGTATATCTGTTGTTGGAATCTTATAATTTTCATCTGCGATTTCAAAATTTTCAGAATCTGTAAATAATAAAAGTTGGGCTAATGACATCTTTGAAATCTGATAATTATTTTCAGCAATAACTAGATTCTGTTCTGATTTTGCAAAATTCGCTTCTATTTCATATAGGCCACCTTTTGGGATTACTCCATTATTATATCTTTCATTAGCTATTTTTAGTTCTTCTTTAGAAACTGTAAGTTGTGATTTTTGTATGCTTAATTGTTCTTTATTAAATAAAATTTGAAGATATGAATTTGCTACTAAGAGAGATATGTCTTCTTTCATATCTTCTAGTTGATATTTTTTTGCTAAAACATCTAGATTAGCCCTATGTAATCTTCTGATATTTGAAAGCCCATTAAAAACATCTAATCCAACACTCATATTTACAGAAGAGTTTTGAGTTGTTTGGTTTTCTAAAAGGCCCGTTGTGATATTTTGAGTTAGCCCTGTATTCCAATTGTGATTTCCACTTAAATTGAAGCTAGGTAAAAAATTACCAACTGCTATTTTTTTATTTTCCGATGAATTCAAAAGATCTAGTTTTGAATTCTTTATTGATATATTTTTTTCTATTGCTCTTTCAACACAATCTTTAAGAGTCCATTTTTCTTGTGCGCTAAGGCTTATTGAATACGCTGAGGTTACAAATACTATAATTATTGATTTTATTATTCTCCCCATGAATTGTCTCTTTTATTTGGTTGTGTTATACTCCATACTTTAACTTTTTCTTCTTTTTTTAATCCAGAGATAATCTCTACATTTATACCATCAGATAGTCCAAGAACTATTTCCCTTCTCTCAAATTTTTGTTCTCCTATTTCAATTTCTATAAAAGGTTCCTTTGTTTGAAGATCATATTGTATGACAGATTCATTAAGAGCATTAACATCTATTTTTTGTGCAGTAATTATTGATGCGTTTGCGCTATAGCCTGCCCTAACAAGGTATTCATTATCTATAAAAACATCAGCCTCTATTTTAAACTGAACTGCCCCTCCTTCTTCTATTCCTTTTGGAGCTATAAAATTTAATGTCGCTGGATATGTTTTTTTCTCAATAGCAGCTAAACTAATTATCAGATCCATGTTCTGTTGTAGTTTACTCACCTCTCCCTCATCAACTTTTCCTTCAAAAATCATGACGTTTAAATCAGCAATAGTTGCTATAGTTGTACCAGGATTAAATGTATTTGCTTGTATTACTTGATCTCCTTTTTTTACTGGTATTTCTAAAATAGTTCCTGTAACTGTTGCTCTGACATTTGTATTGGTTACGCTTGAGCCATCTGAGGAGCCTAGTTTAATAATTTGAAGATCGCTTTCTGCATTATCTAAATTTTGAAGTGACTGCTTATGTTGAAGTTCAAAGTTGTTATATTCTTGTTCTGAAATAATACCTTTTGTGAATAGTTTTTTATTTCTTCTAAATTCTATCTCAGAATTATTTAATACAATTCTAGCGTTCTTAACTCTTCCTTCAGCACTATTGAGCGTCTGTTCATTTGGTACAACTTTAATTTTTACTAGCAAGTCACCAGCTTTAACTTTATCTCCTTCTTCTACCAAAATTTGATCAATAATACCTGCTATTTGTGGTTTTATTTCTACTTCATCTTCAGGAATTACCTTTCCTGTTGCTACAATTTTAGTTTCAATTGTTGCCTTTATCATCTGAGTTGTTTCAAAAGGAACTAATGCTTTATTATTAGATTGTATAAAGAATTTGGTAGCAAATATTATACCGATTATTAGTAATGTTAGTGCAATTTTTTTATAAATTTTCATATTAT
>JABGXK010000239.1 GCA_018675825.1 Flavobacteriales bacterium
TAAAACTGACAGGTAAATTAAATGGCTGGACATCTGCAAAAGATATTATTCTAAAAGTTGCTGGAATCCTTACAGTAAAAGGAGGAACAGGATGTATTGTAGAATATTTTGGAGAAGGCGCTATTTCATTATCAGCTACTGGCAAAGGAACTATCTGTAATATGGGAGCAGAAATTGGAGCTACAACTTCAACATTTGGATATGACAAAAGTATGGAGAGATATCTTCGAGCGACAGACAGAAATGATGTTGCAGAAGAAGCAAATAAAATACAAGAACATTTAACTGGAGATAAAGAAGTTTATGAAAATCCAGAAAAATATTTTGATCAAGTTATTGAAATTAATTTATCAGAACTTACACCGCACTTAAATGGACCGTTTACTCCAGATCTAGCTACTCCAGTTTCTGAGATGAAAAAAAAGGCAATTGAAAATGACTGGCCTTTAGATGTTGAATGGGCGCTGATTGGATCTTGTACAAATTCATCATATGAAGATCTAACTAGAGCAGCATCAATAGTAGAAGATGCCGTTAATAAAAATATATCTCCAAAAGCAATTTTAGGAATAAACCCGGGTTCAGAGCAAGTTAGGTTTACTGCAGAAAGAGACGGTATAATAGAAACATTTGAAAAATTCAAATCAACAAAAATATTTACGAATGCATGCGGTCCATGTATAGGTCAATGGGCAAGACAGGGTGCAGAAAAACAAGAAAAAAATTCTATTGTTCACTCTTTTAATAGAAACTTTGCAAAAAGAGCAGACGGGAATCCAAACACGCATGCTTTTGTTGGATCTCCTGAAATGGTAGCTGCAGTTGCTATTTCTGGTAGATTAGATTTTAATCCCTTAACAGACTATTTAACAAATAATCAAGGTGAAAAAGTAATGCTAAATGAACCAACCGGCTTTGAACTACCTCCGCTAGGATTTGATGTTAAAGACAATGGGTATCAAGAGCCAGTGAATGATGGAAAAGATATTGAAGTTGTAGTTAGTTCTGATTCAAACAGACTACAATTACTTACTCCTTTTAAGCCTTGGGACAGACAAAATATTCTTGGAGCAAAACTTTTAATTCAAGCTGAAGGTAAATGCACAACTGACCATATATCAATGGCAGGCCCATGGCTAAAATACCGAGGTCACTTAGATAACATATCAAACAACTGCTTAATTGGAGCTATCAACAGGTTTAACGGAGAAACAAATAAAATTGTGAGTCAGATTGATGGAGAATCAGATGAGGTGCCTAATATTGCCAGAAAATATAAAGAAAATGGCATTCCAACAATTGTTGTTGGAGATCATAATTACGGAGAAGGATCATCTAGAGAGCATGCAGCTATGGAACCAAGACACCTTGGAGTTGTGGCTGTTATTGTTAAATCATTTGCTAGAATACATGAAACTAATCTTAAAAAACAAGGAATGCTAGGACTAACTTTTAATGATGAATCAGATTATGATTTAATCAAAGAAGATGATGTTTTTAATTTTATTGATCTTGAAAATTTCGCTCCATCAAAACAATTAACCTTAGAGGTAATTCACAGCAATAAAATTAAAGAAATAATTACTTTAAACCACACATACAACAAAGCACAAATAGAATGGTTTAAAGCAGGATCAGCATTAAACTTAATTAGAGAAGAAAACGCAAAATAAATCCAACCTTTTTTTAAGAGTTAATATATTCCGGGATATCTTTTAAATATGATGTTTTTCCATTTTTATAATCAACAGAACAACAATAATGTTTTAAGCCATTAGTTACAAAAAGGTATTTAGCATGTAAACTAAAATTATATTTTGCAATTTGATCAAAAGCATCTTTACCTATAGATACAGTTGAGGCCTTGCACTCTACTAATATAATAGGTTTAAAATCTCTATCATATACAATTATATCAGCTCTAGTTTTAAGATTATTATATTGAGCTAATTTCTCTACCTGCATTAATCCAACTGGATAATTTTTAGAATTAATAAGAAAATGAATAATATGTTGCCTAACCCATTCCTCAGGTGTTAATACAAAATAATCTTTTCTTACTATATCAAAAACTTGTGTAACACCATTAACTAATTTACTTTTGAGTTTTATTTTAGGAAAATTAAGCTCTGGCAATAACATTAAACAAATTTAAGTGAAATATAATGAGATAATAGCATCTATAGATAAGAAAGAATACAAAAACTTATATTTCCTTGCCGGAGATGAGAGCTATTATATTGATAAAATTTCAAAATACATATCTGAAAAAATACTCAATGATGAAGATAAAGCCTTTAATCAGGTAATTTTATACGGAAAAGAAACTAGCGCATCAGAAATAATTTCAGAAGTTAAACAATATCCATTTGGAGCAAAATATAGAGTAATTATTATTAAAGAGGCACAATATGTTGCAAATATTGAAAATATTGAAAATTATATTAAAAAACCACTCTCAACAACAATTCTTGTAATATGCTATAAAAATAAAAAAATTGATAAAAGAAAAAGCTTCATTAAATATATTCAGAAAAACTTATTACTCTTTGAAAGCAATAAATTATATGACAATCAAGTAGTCAGCTGGATAAGCAGCTATTGCAAAGAAAATAAAAGATTAATCAGTAATAAATCTTGCGCAATATTAGCTGAATACCTGGGAGCTAGCCTTACAAAAATTACAAATGAATTAGATAAACTATTTATTAATATAAATAAAGAACAAGAAATTACACCTATATTAATTGAGCAAAATATAGGAATTAGTAAAGATTATAATGTTTTTGAATTTCAAAACTCTTTAGGAAAGAAAGATGTTATGCAATGTAATAAAATAGCCAATTATTTAAGCTCAAATTCAAAAATCTATCCATTCGTATTAACTATAACTTCTGTTTTTTCTTTTTTTCAAAAAATTATAATATACAAACAAATACAAAATCAGGACAAACAACAGATAGCTACAGCTTTAAAAATCAACCCCTACTTTATCTCTCAGTATCAAATTGCATCCAATAATTATTCAATTAAACAACTTAATTATATCTTTAAATATATCAGAGAATATGAATTAAGATCAAAAGGAATAGGTAATAAAAACACAACATCAGAATCACTTTTAAAAGAGCTAACATTTAAGATACTTCACACATAAAAACAAGTGTTTAATTATCTATATTTGCTTACTTTTTAAAAAAACTATGCAGAGAATTCTTAATCTCATTCTATTTGTTTTTATTATTTCTAGTAGTTATGCTCAAAATAGCACGATTAGAGGTTTTGTATATGATAAATCTTCTGGAGAACCAGTAATGTTCTGTAATGTCTTCTTACAAGGAACAACAATTGGAGCTCCAACTGATGTTAATGGCATGTATAACATTGCTAAAGTCAAGTCTGGAAGCTATTTATTGACAGTAACGTATTTAGGATACGATACAACACAAGTAGAAATCAATTTAAAAGAGAACCAAATCCTTACACAAAATCTTGAAATTTCTGAATCAAGTATTAAGCTAAATGAAGTTAAGATATCTGCAGAACGAGAAGCTATGAGAACAGAAGTTAATGTAGCATCAATAAAGATAACAAAAAAAGATCTTGAAATGGTACCTACCATTGGGGGTGATCCTGATTTAGCTCAATATATCCAGATTATTCCTGGTGTGGTATTTACTGGTGATCAAGGTGGACAGCTCTATATTAGAGGAGGTTCACCAATCCAAAATAAAGTTTTATTAGATGGTATGATTATTTACAGTCCTTTCCACTCTATAGGTCTTTTTTCAGTTTTTGATACTGATATAATAAGAAACACTGATGTTTTTACTGGTGGTTTTAATGCAGAATATGGTGGTAGAGTATCCTCTATTATGGATATTAAAACTAAAAATGGTAATAAAAAGAGTTTTGGAGGAAAGCTTACTGCTAATACATTTGGCTCAAAACTATTACTAGAAGGTCCATTAAGTAAAAATCAAAAATCTTCTTTTGTTTTTTCTGGTAAAACATCTTACTTAGATAAAAGTTCTGAATTATTCTATAAAGAACCAGTTCTCTTTTTTGATGATAAAGGCCTTCCTTATAGCTATACTGACTTATATGGAAAGTTTTCTCTTCACGGTGATAATGGAAGTAAGTTGAATTTATTTGGATTTAACTTTCAAGATATGGTAGACTATGAAAATATCTCAAAACTAAGCTGGAAATCAACAGGTATTGGAAGTGAATTTATTTTAATTCCTGGAGGATCTCCAGTCTTAATTGAAGGGAATTTTGCATATTCTTCTTACAAAATCAATTTAGATGAAGAAGCCTCTCCATTACGGGAAAGCGGGATATCAGGATTTAATATGGGATTTGATTTTACATATTTTAAACCAAAAAGTAAGATAAAATATGGCTTTGATGTTCATGGTTATGCAACTGATTTCCTAACATATAATTCTGTGAATACACCTATAACACAAAATGAAAATACATCTGAATTTTCAGCATATGTGAATTATCAATATACTTCTACAAGATTCATCATTGAACCAGGCTTTCGTATTCAAAAATATACATTAGGACTCTCTCCTGAACCAAGACTAGGTATTAAATACGTTATAAATGACAAGCTACGTTTTAAACTTGCAAGTGGGTTTTATTCTCAGAATATATTAAGCACATCCTCAGATAGAGATGTCGTTAATTTGTTTTCTGGAATCATCTCATCTCCTGAAGAAATACCTACTCAAGCAAATGGAGAAGATTACAGTAGTAAAATTCAAAAAGCAAAACATATTATTACAGGATTTGAATATGATATAAGTAATATGATTGATTTCCAACTAGAAGCATATATTAAAGACTTTAGTCAACTAACAAACATTAATAGAAATATGACTAGCAATAATGATGAAACATTTATTATTGAAACAGGAATTGCTAAAGGTATTGATGCTTTAGTAAAATATAATACTAGTAAACTATATATATGGTTAGTATATTCTATAGGTCACGTGACAAGAGATGATGGAGTGCGTGAATACTCTCCGCATTTTGACAGAAGACACAATGTTAATTTTGTTACTTCTTATAAATTTGGAAAATCTCTTGATTGGAAATTTGATTGCCGATGGAACCTAGGTTCCGGATTTCCGTTTACTCAAACACAGGGATTCTATGAAAATCTCACATTCTCTGAAGGAATTAATACAGACTATACCTCAACAAATGGTGAACTTGGAATTCAATATGCAGAACTAAATAATGGACGCCTTCCATATTACCACAGATTAGACTTGTCACTTGCAAAAAAAATTGAAATTAATAGAAATTCCATTCTTAATATTACTGCATCAGTAACTAACACATATAATCGGGAAAATATTTTTTACTTTAACAGAATAAAATATGAAAGAGTGAATCAACTTCCATTAATGCCAAGCCTTGGTATGAGCTTGACATTTTAATTTTAAAATTTCATTAATAATTAAATTAACCCAATACATTATATGATTTGTAAATACTATTTTTGTAAAAAAGATTACTTTGAATAAATTCTCTACAAAATATATTTTTGTGACTGGCGGTGTAACCTCTTCACTAGGAAAGGGAATTATTGCTGCTTCCTTAGGTAAACTACTTAGTGCTAGAGGATACAAAGTGACAATACAAAAATTAGATCCATACATAAATGTAGACCCTGGGACTATGAATCCATATGAACATGGAGAATGTTATGTTACAAAAGATGGTGCAGAAACTGATTTAGACCTTGGTCATTACGAAAGATTCCTTGGAAATACTACTTCCCAAGCTAACAATGTTACAACAGGAAGCATCTATCAGACTGTAATAAAAAAGGAAAGAAAAGGAGATTATCTTGGTAAGACAGTTCAAATAATTCCTCATATTACTGATGAAATTAAGAGAAGAATTAAAATATTAGGTGATACAAATGATTTTGATTTTGTGATTACTGAAATAGGAGGAACAGTTGGAGATATAGAATCACTTCCTTACATAGAAGCTGTTAGACAAATTAAATGGGAACTAGAAAACAGCGCTTTATATATCCATCTAACCCTTGTACCTTACTTATCGGCAGCTGGAGAATTAAAAACAAAACCAACTCAACATTCAGTAAAAACATTACTAGAATCTGGTATCCAACCTGATATCCTTGTATGTAGAACCGAGCATCATCTAAATAACAGTATAAAAGAAAAGATAGCTTTATTTTGCAATGTAGAAAAAGATGCTGTTATAGAATCCATAGATGCTAAGACAATATATGAAGTACCCCTTCTTATGCAAAAAGAAAGTTTAGACAAAGTTGTATTAAGAAAACTCAAACTAGATGATGATACAGACGTTAAGCTTGATAAATGGAAAGATTTTTTATTTAAACTTAATAATCCTAATAAAGAAATTAATATTGGATTAGTTGGAAAATATATAAAACTTAAAGATTCATATAAATCAATTAGTGAAGCTTTCATTCATGCTAGTACTGAAAAAAACTGTAAGGTAAATATTAAATGGATCAATGCAGAAGAGCTGACAGAAGTAAATATTAAAGAAGAATTACAAGATCTTAATGGTGTATTGGTAGCTCCTGGATTTGGAGACAGAGGCATAGAAGGAAAAATAAATGCTATCAAATTTGTACGAGAAAACAATATACCTTTTCTTGGTATATGTTTAGGAATGCAATGTGCTGTTATTGAATATGCTAGAAACATACTTAAAATGCCAGACGCTAACTCAACAGAAATGAGCTTAAATACAGCATTTCCTGTTATTGATATAATGGCTAATCAAAAAAATATTGAAAACAAAGGGGGTACTATGCGATTAGGCTCATATAATTGTACACTAGAAAAAAATAGTTATTCTTATAAAGCATATCAAAAATTAAAAATTGAAGAAAGACATAGACATAGATATGAATTTAATAATAAGTACCTCAAAGATTTTAATGATCACGGAATGCAATGCGTTGGTAAAAATCCTGATAACAATCTCATTGAGATAGTAGAGGTTCCTTCTCACCCATGGTTTGTAGGAGTTCAATTTCACCCAGAATATAATAGTAACGTGCTAAATCCGCACCCACTTTTTAGTGGATTTGTAGATGCTTGTTTAGAAAATAAATTATAATGAAAGGCTTCGATAAGAATTCTCTTATAGGTTTATTATTAATAGGTCTAATATTTTATTTCTTTGGATTCTTTGATCCTCCAGCTTCAGATATAAATTATATAGCTAAAGATGACATAGTTATAAATGATACAGTCGTAGAAGGTAATACGAATAGTAATAAATTTGATAAACCTAAGGATGTATATGAAACTGTTAATCTTTTAGAAGAAAAATCTACTGAAATTAAAAATTATGTTCTAGAAAACGATAAGATAAAAGTAACAATTTCAAATAAAGGTGGTAGAATAGTATCAGTTATTATAAAAGAAGGACCTAATAAGAAACAGTATAAAACATACGATAATAAAGCACTGGAGATATTTAATGCAGACTCCTCTAACTTCAATCTTAATTTCACAACAGATGTTAGTATACATACAAAAAGACGTTTCTTTCAAGCAATAAATCAGAATAAAAATTCTATAACAATGCGTCTTGCATTAGATACAAATCGCTACATAGATTTTAACTATAGTATTAATGATGATGATTATTTAGTTGACTACAATATTAATTTATCAGCAATAGATGAGTTAATAAAAAACAACAAAATGTATCTTGATTGGCAAATGAAGACTCCACAGACTGAGAAAAGCAAGTCTAATCAAGAAATGTATACTGGAATCTATTACCAGTCTTTATCAGATAAATATAATTGGGAATATTTAGGGTATAGCTCAGATAAAATTGAAGAAACTGAAAATAAAGTATCATCTGTCGTTTTCCAACAACAATTCTTTAGCTCAATATTGATTTATAAAGATGGTTTCTTAAAAGAATCAACATTAGCAAGTACAAAAGAAGAAAATTCAAAATATATTAAAAATCTATCTGCAAAATTAGAAGTAGAAAAAAATGA
The DNA here is from genome assembly GCA_018675825.1 of Flavobacteriales bacterium. Taxonomy (GTDB): domain Bacteria; phylum Bacteroidota; class Bacteroidia; order Flavobacteriales; family BACL11. Next base: position 8,054 of record JABGXK010000239.1, read on the forward strand.
TAAACTAGATTTTCAGTTCTACTTTGGCCCAAATCACTATAAACAATTACAAACATATAATCAGGATTTTGAAACAATTATCCCTTTAGGATGGGGTATATTTGGATGGGTGAATAAATATATTATCATTAATATATTTGATTTCTTAAGCCAGTTTTTTGATAATTATGGACTAATCATATTAATTCTTACAATTATAATTAAACTAGCATTATCACCATTTACATATAAAGCATATCTATCACAGGCTAAAATGAAAGTCTTAAAACCTGAAATAGACAAGATTACTGAAAAATCTAAGGACAAAATGAAAGCTCAACAAGAAACTATGAGCTTATATAGAAAAGCAGGCGTTAATCCTATGGGAGGATGCTTGCCAATGTTATTTCAGTTTCCAATATTAATTGCAATGTTTCGTTTCTTTCCTGCATCCATTGAGCTTAGACAAGAATCATTTCTATGGGCTACTGATTTATCTTCTTATGATTCAATTTATGATTTTCCCAACGGATTTGAAATTCCTTTTTATGGAGATCATATTAGTTTATTTACATTATTAATGACTATCTCAACAATTCTATATACTAGAATGAATAGTCAAATGACAACTGGCCCAATGGCACAAATGAAATGGATGATGTATCTAATGCCAATAATATTTTTAGGATTCTTTAATAACTATGCATCTGCTCTTTGTTACTACTATTTTATTGCAAATATGTTTACATTCTCACAGCAATATTTTATGAAGAAACTTATTAATGAGGATGCTATACTTGCACAACTTGAAGAAAATAAAAAGAAACCAAAAAAGAAATCTAATTTTCAAAAGAAATTAGAGGAGATGCAAAAGAAACAAGAACAAAAGATGAAAAAAAGATAAAAAAATTGATGAGATATATCTTTGTCTTTTTAGTTATTTTATATAGTTCATGTAACTTATCGTCCAGTAGTACATATGAAATACAGAAAAAACTAATAATCTCACTAAACAAAACAGCATGTTTTGGGACTTGTCCAGTATATAAAATTAAAATATATAATAATCAAAGTGCAATATTTGAAGGCATCAAATTTGTAGAAAAAGAAGGTTCTTATAATTTTAAAATCAGTAAAAAAGAAATAAATACAATTTTAAAAAAAGCAAAAAAAATTAATTTCCAGAAAATGGAAGATGAGTATACAGAGCTAATAACTGATCTTCCAACAACCTATATCATGATAAATAATAAACAGATTAAAGATTACTATGGAGCACCTAAAGAGCTTAAGGAATTAGAAGAAATTATAGAGAACATTTTTTTAAACAAGCTAGGTCTTAATTCTTTCTAGAAACACTTTCATTGCCTTTTTTTTTTGCAAATCAAAATTATAAGAAATCTTATTACTTAAATACTCTTCATGATTAATATGACTATTTTGGTACGATTCACTCTGTAATGCCTGAGAGATATTAGAGATACCAAGTCTTAAGGCATCATTAAATTCTAATAAAAACTTCTTATTAAGGTTTTTAATACATATCCAACAAGCAAAAACAAAAGGAAGACCTGTCATTATATTCCACTCCTTTGCTAAATCATATACATAAGGGTATTTTCCATTAAGTGCAAAAGATCTGTCGCCTATTACTAATGCAGCATTACTATCATTAATCTGAAAGTTATCTTTAGCATCTGAAAGATTCAATTTAGGATTAACTTTCCAATAATCTCGTAATAACAATTTTAAGAGTTCAACAGATGTTCTTGATTGATAGTCTAATGAAATAGTCGTAACTTGATTAATTGGAACATGAGAATACAAACAAACACTATCAACAGATGATTCGGCACCAATACAAAAATCAGTTATTATATTATAATTACTTAGCTGTTTTAAGAGTACAACAGGTACAAGTGCTATATCTACTTTATTATCAATAACATCCTCAGCAATTTTTGATGGATAAGTAACAGATAAATCAATATCCTTAAACAACTTACTTTGCTTTAAGCCATAAATAAAAGGTATAGAATTTAAGTATGATATTGCTAAAACTCTAATCACAAGAAATTAATTAAATCCATGTAAACACCTCATGAATCCATTGAGAAAACTTATCCCAAAATGGTTCAATTAAATAATAGATAATATATAAAGAATAAATAAATTTTAAAATAGTTCCTCCTAAAAAGCCAATTAAAGCACCCGTTGCTATTTTAAATGCTTTCAATATATCAGAACCTGACTCAGACAAAGCACCTATAAATGCACCTATAAAAGGACCAATTATAACACCAAAAGGAATAGGAATAATAAGACCTACAATAATTCCAATAAATACACCAATTTTCGCTGCCTTTCCACCTCCAAATATTTTAACAGAATAAATCTGCAACCAATAATCTAAGAATGTAATCAGTCCAGCTGATAAACCTAAATAAATTAAATAGTTTTCAGAGACATGAAGAGAAGTAAAAGAATGTAATAGTAAAATAGCAATAAAAGAAACAGGAGGACCAGGAATAACAGGTAAAAAGGAACCTAGTAAACCCAAAAACAACAAAATAACTGAAATTATAATTATTAATATCTCTAATATCTCCATCTGGCAAAAGTAATTAAAAATAAAACTAA
>JABGXK010000240.1 GCA_018675825.1 Flavobacteriales bacterium
ACAATAGTAGAAACAGCAAATAGCCTTATTGAGCACAATGAAAATCAAATAAAAAAAACTGTTTGGACAAAAAATGAACAGGGAGAAAAAATAATCGTCTGTAAATGTGGATCTGATAGTGATGAAGGAAGATTGGTGTCCAATACAATCTTTGAAATTAAAATGCGTGAACAAGCATTTCCAAAAGATTTTGCGGTTCTTTACAGAACAAATGCTCAATCAAGATCATTAGAGGAGGCTTTAAGAAAGCAAAACATCCCTTACAAAATATACGGAGGACTTTCTTTTTATCAAAGAAAAGAGATTAAAGATGTGCTAGCTTATTGCAGATTAACTGTAAATCCAAATGATGAAGAAGCTCTTAAAAGAGTAATTAACTACCCAGCTAGAGGAATTGGAAATACAACACTACAAAAACTTATTATCACTGCCAATGACAATCAAATTAGTATATGGGAGGTATTAAATCATCTAGATAAATACAATCACAATATAAACAAGGGCAGCTGTATAAAGCTTAGTAACTTTACAACTTTAATTAATAGTTATATTTCTCAAAAAGATAAATACGACTCATATTACTTAGCAGAACATATAACAAAATCATCAGGTTTATTTAATAATTTATATAATGATAAAAGCCCTGAAGGGGTAAGTAGATTTGAAAATATACAAGAGCTACTAAATGGATTGAAAGATTTCTGTGAAAATACTAATGAAAATAAACTTGCTAATTACATGCAAGATGTCGCTCTTCTAACAAATCAAGACAACGAAAAAACAGAAGATTTTAATAAAGTAACTCTCATGACTGTTCACGCCTCTAAAGGTTTAGAGTTTCCATATGTATTTATTGTTGGGCTTGAACAAAATCTGTTTCCTTCAATGATGTCAGGAGATAGCCAAGAAAATCTTGAAGAAGAGAGACGTCTTTTCTATGTTGCGATTACAAGAGCTAAAAAGAGATTATTTCTCTCTCATACCAGCAATAGATTTAAGTGGGGACAGTATATTGATTGCGAGCCAAGTCGTTTTCTTAATGAGCTAAATGAGGAGCTTACTCATAAAACTGAAGTGTTTGCCAAAAAAGAAAAAAAAATCTACCAAAAAAAATATTATACAAATAATAAAGAGACTAAAACCAAAGTTACTATTACTCCTCCCAAAGGATTTAAAAAAGCTTCTTTAATATCTCACAAAATAAATGCAAGTGATACAAGTAAAATCCAAAATGGAATGAGAGTTAAGCATTCAAAATTTGGAAAAGGAAAAATATTAGAAATTAGTGGAGAGAATATAAACAAAAAAGCTACAATTTTCTTTGAGAATATTGGTCAAAAACAACTTTTACTTAGATTTGCTAAACTTGAAATACTAAAATAAAAAAACTAACTAATTCCTAAGATAGATTTACATTTTTTCTCATCTTGCTGCAATTGTTTTTTTAAGTCCATACTATTATTAAAATCTAATCCATCTCTTAAACGACTAAGTAATTTTATTTTAATTCTCTCATTATAAATTTCGTTTGAAAAATTAAAAATATGAACTTCTATCTTATTAGTTTTAATGCCAATATTTAACATCCCAAAATAATTAATTGTCATAAAATCTAATTTTACTAAATATACACCCGCTTTAGGTATTAATTTGAAATCTTGAACTTCTATATTTGCAGTTGGATAATTAATTGTTCTTCCCATTTTATCTCCATGAACAACATTACCTGTTAACATATACTCGTATCCTAAGTATTTGTTTGCATTTTCAATATTTCCTTCTTGTAATAATTTTCTGATTTTTGTTGAACTAACCGGTACATCATTCTTTTTCTGAGGAGGAATTTGCTCAAGAGTAAAATTATATAAAGCAGATAGCTCTTGCAATTCTTTAATAGAACCCTCTCTATTTCTGCCAAAATGATGGTCATAACCAATTACTAAATGATCAACATTTAATCGTTTAACAAGAATATCTCTAACAAAATTAACATACTTCATTCTGGAAAATTCCTTTGTAAAATTCTGAACTACAAAATTTTGTAACTCAATTTCTTTTAATACTTCTTTTTTTTCTTCAAGAGTATTTAATAATTTAAGATCATGATGATCTTCGTACAAAACATGTCTTGGATGAGGGGAAAAAGTTAAAAGTACACTTTGCCCTCCTTCTCTTTTGGCAATTCTATTTAAATGCTCTATTATATATTTATGTCCAAAATGGACTCCATCAAAAGTACCAATAGTAACGATTGTTTTAAAATCAGGCTTAAAATCTTCTAAAGAATTGTAACTAATCAATAAAATAAATTTAATGTTAAAAAAGTGTTCAAAATTAATAATTAATTTAATTCAAAAATCTTATTAAACATACAAATTAAAAAATTAGATTTGCAAGCAATTATAATGAAGATAAAATCTATCAAAAAAAATTAAAAAATGTCAAATAATACTGGAAAAGTTTCTCAAATTATAGGCCCTGTTGTTGATGTTGTTTTTGATAACAACGAAAATGGATTACCTGATATTTATGATTCACTAGTAATTACTAGAAAAAACGGAAGTAAGTTAGTTTTAGAATGCCAACAACATGTTGGAGAAGATACTGTTAGAGCAATTGCTATGGAGACTACTGATGGTATCAGTAGAGGTGTAAGCGTGGTAGCTACTGGATCTCCAATTAAAATGCCTGATGGAGAACATATTAAAGGAAGGGTTTTTAATGTTATTGGAGACTCTATTGATGGAATGGAAAATCTTTCTAAAGAAAATGGATTACCTATTCACAGAGACCCTCCAAGATTTGAAGATTTATCTACAGCTACAGAAGTATTATTTACTGGAATTAAGGTTATTGATCTTATAGAGCCATATGCAAAAGGTGGTAAGATTGGCTTATTTGGAGGTGCTGGTGTTGGAAAGACGGTACTAATTCAGGAATTAATTAATAATATAGCTAAAGGTCATGGTGGTTTATCAGTTTTTGCTGGTGTTGGTGAGAGAACAAGAGAAGGAAATGATTTATTAAGAGAGATGCTTGAATCTGGGATTATCAACTATGGAGAAGACTTTAATAAAAATATGGAAGAAGGTGGTTGGGACCTATCAAAAGTAGATAGATCTAAATTACAAAATTCAAAAGCAACATTTGTATTTGGACAAATGAATGAGCCACCTGGGGCAAGAGCTAGGGT
>JABGXK010000241.1 GCA_018675825.1 Flavobacteriales bacterium
GATGATTTTGAATTTATTAGATCTCAAAGTGTAGTAAATAAAAACACACCTAAGCCTTATAAAAAGAAATTCAAGAAAAGACGTTAAATGACTACATTTAAAGTTAAAGGGGGTTATAGATTAAGTGGAGACATTTATCCACAAGGAGCAAAAAATGAAGCTCTCCAAGTATTATGTGCAGTATTATTAACTTCAGAAGAAGTAATAATTGAGAATATTCCTGATATTCGAGACGTAAATATCTTAATTAAACTTTTAAAAGATTTAAATGTTAAGGTAGAAAAAAAATCATCCTCAACTTATAGTTTTAAATCAGATAATGTTGATGTAAACTATCTTTCTAGTGAAGATTATAAAGAAAAAAGCAGCTCAATAAGAGGCTCAATAATGATGATTGGACCGCTTCTTGCTAGATTTGGAAAAGGATTTATCCCAAGACCTGGAGGTGATAAGATTGGTAGAAGAAGATTAGATACCCACTTTCATGGATTTGAAAAACTTGGAGCAAAATTTGATTATGATAGTAAAGAAGAGTTTTATAGAGTAACTGCCAATGAGTTAAAAGGAACCTATATGCTTTTAGAAGAGGCTTCTGTTACTGGAACAGCTAATATTATTATGACAGCCGTTCTTGCTAAAGGAACTACAACTATATATAATGCAGCGTGTGAGCCTTATCTACAACAATTATGCAAAATGCTGAATAGTATGGGGGCAGATATTTCTGGTATTGGATCTAACCTTATAAAGGTTAACGGCGTTCAAACCCTTACTGGATGTAGACATAAAATCCTTCCTGATATGATTGAAATTGGTAGTTTTATAGGATTAGCTGCAATAACTAAATCGGAACTTACTATCAAAAATGTATCATATGATAATCTTGGAATAATACCTTCTATCTTTCAAAAGCTTGGTATAAAACTTGAAAGAAAAGGAGACGATATGTATATCCCTTATCAAGAAAATTATACTGTTCAAAGCTTTATTGATGGATCTATATTAACAATATCAGATGCACCATGGCCTGGATTTACTCCTGATTTATTGAGTATTATACTAGTAGTAGCTTCACAAGCAAAAGGGAGTGTTTTAATACATCAAAAAATGTTTGAATCACGACTTTTCTTTGTAGACAAACTTATAGATATGGGAGCACAAATTATATTATGTGATCCACATAGAGCAACAGTAATAGGATTAAATCATGCCTCCAAATTTAAAGCAACTACTATGGTCTCCCCAGATATTAGAGCTGGAGTCTCTTTATTGATTGCAGCCCTTGCTGCAGATGGAGAAAGTACAATTCATAATGTTGAACAAATAGATAGAGGCTACCAAAATATTGATCAAAGACTAAACGCTCTTGGAGCTAAAATTACACGAATAAACTAAAAAAAATGAGTAAAATAAAGATTATACTAATCATTCTATTATTAAGTAATAATTTAATTTACAGTCAAGAAATTGGAACAAATATTGGTGATAAAGCTCCTAAACTTTCATATAACAACCCTAATGGGGAGCAAATGAGCTTATCAAATATTAAAAACAAATTAATCCTTATAGACTTTTGGGCTTCATGGTGTAAACCTTGCAGAAGAGAAAACCCTAACTTAGTAGACGCCTATAAGAAATATAATAAAACAAAATTCAAAGATGGAAACGGGTTGGAGATTTACAGCTTGTCATTAGATCAAAAACAAGAAGCTTGGGTTAAAGCTATTAATCAAGATCAGCTGTTTTGGGAATACCATGTCTCAGATTTAGGAGGCTGGCAATCCGAGGGATCTCAAAAATATGGTATTCGTAGTATCCCCTCAAATATCCTGATCAATACTAAAGGAATAATTATTGCAAAAAACCTTAAAGGCAAAGCACTACATACATTTCTCGATTCTCAAAAAAAATAACTGTCAAATTGTCTATATATTTCTTGTTGGCAAAGTTTTTGCAATATTGATATTAAAACTATATTATTTAAAAAATGTATACTAAAAAAACAAAGAAGTCTTCATTAAATCAAAAGAAAGAAAAAAAATCTTCAAAAACTGAGGAGAAAACTATTAGTATAGAGGAGCAGTTATTAATAGAAAAAGATAAAAGCTTAAGATTATTTGCAGAATTTGATAATTTTAGGAAAAGAACAGCAAAAGAAAGAATTGAACTTTTTAGCACGGCTAGTAAAGACATTATGGCCTCTTTACTGCCAATACTTGATAATTTTGAAAGATCCTTTAAAGCAAATAATCCTAAAGATGATGATGGTATTGTATTGATATATAATCAACTTAAAGCTGAACTTGAAAAGAAGGGATTAAAAGAAATTGAAAACCCAGTCGGAAAAACACTTGATACAGATTTTCATGAAGCAATAACAAATATACCTACAGAAAAGAAAAAGGATAAAGGCAAAATTGTTGATGTAATTGAAAAAGGGTATCTACTATCAAGTAAAGTCCTTAGGTATGTCAAAGTAGTAGTAGCAAATTAAAATATAACTTATGTCAAAGAAAGATTATTATGATGTTTTAGGAGTTAGTAAAAGTGCTGACAATAAAGAAATTAAAAAAGCATATAGAAAGATTGCAATCAAATATCACCCTGATAAAAATCCTGACAACAAACAGGCCGAAGATAAATTTAAAGAAGCTGCTGAAGCCTACGAAGTCTTAAGTAGTAATGAAAAGAGACAACAATATGACCAATTTGGTCATGCCGGCATGAGAGGAAATGCAGGAGGAGGGTTTGGAGGCGGGATGAATATGGATGATATCTTTAGTCAATTTGGAGATATTTTTGGGGGTGGTGGATTTGGTGGATTTGGCGGTGGAAGAAGCAGTGGTAGAAGAGTAATAAAAGGATCTAATCTAAGAATCAAACTCTCATTAAACCTAAAAGAAATTCTTGAGGGAGTAGATAAAAAGATTAAAGTTAATAGACTTATAAGCGCTGAAGGAGTGACATATGATACTTGCCGTACTTGTCAAGGAAAAGGACAGGTTACACGTATTAGCAATACAATCTTAGGACAAATGCAAACTGCTAGCACGTGTCAAACTTGTGGCGGTGCAGGTAAATCAATTAAAGATAGACCAAGCGGGAGTGATAGTAACGGAATGATAAAACAGCAAGAGACTGTTAAAATAACGATTCCTGCTGGAGTTGAAGATGATATGCAGCTTAAAGTAAGTGGTAAAGGAAATGCAGCTCCTTTTGATGGTATAAATGGCGATCTACTAGTTCTAATATCAGTAGAAGAACACGAAAAACTAATTAGAGATGGAAAGAATCTTCATTATGACCATTATATAAGTTTTGCTGATGCAGCTCTTGGAACATCTACTCAAATACCTACTATTACAGGAAAGGTAAAAATTAAACTAGAAAACGGAATACAAAGCGGAAAAATTTTAAGATTAAAATCACAAGGA
>JABGXK010000242.1 GCA_018675825.1 Flavobacteriales bacterium
AATATTAAAAAATCTATCTATCATATTCCAAATTTTATAGATATAAAACTTTATAATAAAAATTTGCATGATGATCTTAGGTTACGTTATGCAAAAAAAGATGAATTTATTATTACTCATATTTCAAATTTTAGAAAAGTGAAAAGAATAAAAGATGTAATAAATATTTTTAACAATATCAATAAATTACATAATAGTAAATTGCTAATGATAGGAGATGGTCCAGATAGATTAATGGCTGAACAAATGTGTAGGAATCTTGGTATAAGTAAGAAAGTTAAATTTTTAGGAAAATTAAAATTAATAGAGAATATATTATCGGTTGCTGATATATTCATTTTACCTTCAGAAACAGAGAGTTTTGGCTTGGTTGCTCTTGAAGCTATGGCAAGTAAAGTTGCAGTAATTTCATCAAATAGTGGTGGTCTTTCAGAGGTTAATATTGATGGTTATACAGGCTTTTTATCTGATGTGGGTGATGTAGACAAGATGTCTAATGATCTATCTTCATTGCTTGCAGATAAGAACTTACTATTAAAATTTCAGTTGAATGCTTTTAAGCATGCCCAAAAATTTGATTTACCTAAGATCCTTCCTATGTACGAAGAAATCTATTTTAATTTATGTAATAATGCATCTCAATGAAAAGAATAGGTATAACAGGAGGAATAGGTGTTGGGAAAACATATATTACTGATATTTTAAGAAGGTTAAATTATCCAGTATATAATTCTGATTTAGTTTCAAAAAGATACATTAATAATGACATACAACTTATTGCTTTAATAAAGCAAGAATTTGGAGATGATATGTATAATAATGATGTAGTTAATTCATCTAAACTATCCGATTTAGTTTTTTCCAATCCTTCTAAGCTGAGTAAACTCAATTCATTGGTTCATCCCTTTGTAAAAAAAGATTTTACTATTTGGTGTAACAATCAAGATTCTAAGATAATTTTTAAAGAGGCTGCTATATTATTTGAGAGTAGATCTAACATAGAATTGGATGCAGTGATTTGTGTATGTGCTAATGAGGATTTAAGAATTTCAAGAATAAAAAAAAGAGATAAGAAAACAGAAAGAGAAATTAGATTAATAATATCTCGTCAACTAAGTCAAGATGAGAAAGAAAGACTTTCTGATTTTAAAATTATTAATAATGGAAAGTCATCATTATTATTACAGATTAACAGTATACTTCAAACTTTAAAAAAAGTAACTAATAATTAGATATAAAATAGCAAGATCTATAAATAGAAGAATTCCAAATAATATTGGATTCATATCATATAATTCTTTAAGTTTTTGCCAAATTTTTTCCATAAGCTAAATTTTATATTAATTCTAGTACTACTATATTTTCAACATGATGGGTTTGAGGGAACATGTCTACTGTTTGTATCTTTGTTACATTATATTTTTCTTTCATAATAGAAACATCTCTTGCTTGTGTTGCAGAGTTGCAACTTACGTATACTATACGTTGAGGTAAAATATTAAGAATCTGTTCTATTACTTTTTTATGCATTCCATCTCTAGGAGGGTCAGTGATTATAACATTTGGATGTCCATTCTTATTTATAAATTCATCACTAAAAATATCTTTCATATCTCCAGTGTAGAATGTACAGTTTTTGATATTATTAAATTTAGCATTTTCATAAGCAGCTATTATGCCCTCTTCAACTGAATCTATTCCGATAACAAGTTTAGCTTTTTTTGACACATATTGTGCTATAGTTCCAGTGCCAGTATATAAATCATAAACGATATCATTTTTATTTATTTCTGCTAAATCTCTAGTAATTGAATATAATTTTTTGGCTTGCTTAGAATTTGTCTGGAAAAATGATTTTGGTCCTATCTTGAAAACAAGATCATCGATTTCTTCAGTTATATGATCCTTACCGCTAAAACATATTATATCTTGATCGTATAAAGTATTATTTCCTTTTGAATTTACTGTGTATAGTAATGATGTAATTTCTTTAAATTTATCATTAAGATAATTCATCAATAATTCTATATTTTCAAGATCATTATTAAAAAATTGAACTAGAACCATTAATTCATTAGTGGTTGAGGTTCTAATTAATAAGTTTCTAAGTAAGCCAGTTTGATTTCGCAAATCAAAGTATGGGAGTTTGTTTTTATCAGCAAATTCTTTAACTGCTAACCTAATTTTATTAGAAGGTTCTTTTTGAAGATAGCATTTGTTTAAATCAATTACTTTATCAAACATTCCTGGAACATGAAATCCAAGAGCATCTTTGTTTTTTATTTCTGAATCATTTGCTATCTCTTCTTGAGTAAGCCATCTTTTATTTGAGAATGTAAATTCCATCTTATTTCTGTAGAAATACTCTTGTTCACATCCAATAATCTGATTGTATTTAGAGATAGTAATACCTCCAATTCTAGTTAGATTATTTATAACTTCATTTTGTTTAAATTTTAATTGGCTTTGGTAATTCATATTCTGCCATTTGCATCCTCCACATGATCCAAAGTGTTCACATATTGGATCAATACGGGATTTAGATTTTTTTACTATTTGATTTATGTTGGCTTCCCAATATTTCTTACGTCTTTTAAAAACAGTAATATTACATATATCTCCAGGAACTCCACCTTTGATGAATATAATTACGCTATCATGTCTAGCAACTGATTTTCCTTTTGTAGCCGTATCTATAATCTCAATATTTTCTAATACGATTGGTTTTCTCCGATTTTGTCTTGGCATATTACAAACTTAGTTATTATTGGATTAAACTATTATCTTTGTATTATAAAATAGTTTAAGATGAAAAGAGATAGAGAATATATTGAAAAAGAAAACAAATTTGGAGCTCATAACTACCATCCATTACCCGTTGTTTTAAGTAGAGGTGAGGGTGTTTATGTATGGGATATAAATGACAAGAAATATTATGATTTTTTATCTGCTTATTCCGCTGTTAATCAAGGGCATTGCCATCCAAAAATATTGAAAGCACTTAATACCCAAGCTTCTAAATTAACATTAACTTCTAGAGCTTTTCATAATGATGTACTTGCAGATTACGAAGAGTACATTACTAGCCTATTTGGATATGATAAGGTTTTACCAATGAATACTGGAGTTGAAGGTGGTGAAACGGCTGTAAAGTTAGCCAGAAAATGGGCTTATGAAAAAAAAGGTGTGACTAGTAATAATGCTAAAATCATTTTTGTAGCGGG
>JABGXK010000243.1 GCA_018675825.1 Flavobacteriales bacterium
GTATCTACCCTGCAGTTGATCCTCTAGATTCAACTTCAAGAATTCTATCTCCAGAAGTTGTTGGCGAAGAACATTATAAATGTGCACAAGACGTAAAAGAGCTGCTACAACGATATAAAGAACTGCAAGATATTATTGCAATTTTAGGTATGGACGAGCTCTCTGATGAAGATAAACTAGCTGTACATAGAGCAAGAAGAGTACAAAGATTTTTATCTCAACCATTTCATGTTGCTGAACAATTTACGGGCTTAAAAGGAGTTCTAGTAGATATTCAAGATACTATTAAAGGATTTAATATGATTATGGATGGAGAAGTTGATAAATATCCTGAGGCAGCTTTTAATTTAGTAGGATCTATTGAAGAAGCAATTGAGAAAGGTGAAAAGATGATTGCTGAAACAAAATAATCGTATTATGTTATTAGATATTCTAACTCCCGAGAAAAAACTTTTTGAAGGAGATGTTAAATCAGTTAAATTTCCTGGTACAAATGGTGAATTTGAAATTTTAAATAATCATGCCCCTATTATTTCTACATTAACAAAAGGAGAAATTAGAGTACTAAACTCTAATGATGAACAAGAGGTATTTAATATCAATGGTGGAGTTATAGAGATGCAAAATAATAAAATTATTGTTTTAGCAGATTAAAATAGATATTAGAAAGATAATACTTTAATCCTCTTTTTTTATTTTTGTATCATGAGACTTACTTGCACTATACTATTTATCTTTTTAATTAGTTGTCAGAATAATATTAACCATGATATCTTCCAAATACAAAAAGGAGATATTTTATTTCAAGACTTAGACTCCTCTCCTATTTGTGACGCCATAGAGTTAGTTACACCTGGATATAAAAAAGCTAATTTTTCTCATATAGGAATAGTAGTTGAAGTAGGGGATAAATTCTGTATAAATCCAGATTATTTATATGAAGATCATGTTAGAATACTTGAAGCAATTCCAAAAAAAGTTACAACAACAAGATTAGATAGTTTTTTATATCGTTCTCATGATAGAAATAATGATCCAAAAGTAATAGTAGGAAGATTAAAACGAAAGTATCAATACACTATTGATGATGCTATTCAATTCCTAAAATCAAAAATAGGATATCCATATGATAATGCATTTTTAATGTATAATGATGCTTATTACTGTTCAGAATTAATCTTTGAAGCTTTTGAAAAGGACAGTATCTTTAGCCTTCAACCAATGACCTTCTTAAACCCTTTAAATCAAGATACTTTACAAGCCTGGCAAGAATATTATTCAAAATTAAAAATAAATATCCCTCAAAATGAGCCTGGTATAAATCCTGGAATCATGTCTCTTTCAAATAAAATTGATATAGTACATGAATATGGATATCCATCTAATATAGATATTATAAATGAATAAAAAAAATAAAGTTCATTTTGTAATAGATACTTTAGAAAACTTATATTCTCAAACACCGATCCCACTACTACATAAAGATCCATACACTCTTCTTATCGCAGTATTATTATCAGCACAATGTACAGATGAGAGAGTGAATAAAATAACACCAATTCTATTCAATAGAGCAGACTGTCCACAAGAAATGATCAAACTATCTATTTCAGAAATTGAAGACATTATACGGCCTTGTGGACTCTCTCCAATGAAGAGTAAAGGTATATATGGATTGTCAAAAATGATTTTAGAAAAACATAAAGGCATGGTCCCAAATAACTTCAAAGATCTGGAAGCATTTCCGTCAGTTGGTCACAAAACAGCTAGTGTTGTAATGTCTCAAGCTTTTAAAGTACCAGCTTTTCCTGTTGATACACATATTCATAGGCTAATGTACAGGTGGGGTTTAACAAATGGAAAAAATGTTGAGACAACTGAAAAAGATGCTAAAAGATTATTTCCAAAAAAGCTTTGGAATAAACTTCATCTCCAAATTATTTATTACGGAAGAGAGTTCTCTCCAGCTAGAGGATGGAATATAAGTAATGACATCATAACAAAAAAAATTGGGAGAAAATCAATACTAAAGAAGTTAATTTAATTATTTATTTAAAACACTATTCTTTATCTTTAGTGTCTATTATTATAGTAACAGGCCCATTATTTATTAAAGAAACCTTCATGTCAGCTCCAAATTTACCACCCATTACATTTTTTTCTGAATCTCTAGTTAATTGATATATAAATTTCTCATATAAATGAATAGCATGATCTGCACTTGCAGCTTTTATATATGAAGGTCGATTTCCTTTTTTTGTTCTTGCATGAAGGGTAAACTGACTTACAACAATTATTTCTCCATCAATCTCTTTTATAGAAGAGTTCATCTTACCATCATTGTCAGAGAAAATTCTAAGATTTGATATTTTATTAGTTAACCAATTAACATCACTAACACTGTCTTCTTTTTCTATTCCCAAAAGGACTAATAATCCTTCTCTTATACTACAAATTAATTTTGAATTAATTTTAACATTTGCTTCTGAAACTCTTTGAATAACTACTCTCAATGTTAATGATTTTTAGTTCGATAAATACTTTTTTCAGAATCTAGCATACTTAAATAATTGAAATATCTATTTTCATTAATTAAACCTTTCTCAACTGCATCTTTAACCATACAGTTTGGCTCGTTTTTATGTAAACAATTATGAAACTTACATTCCTTTTTATATTTAAAAATTTCTGGAAAATAATTACCTATTCTATTTATATCTATCTCAACCAAACCAAAACCTTTAATTCCTGGTGTGTCAATAATTGTGCCGCCGAAATCTAATCTATAGAGTTCAGAAAATGTTGTGGTGTGCTGACCTTGATTGTGAGTAGTAGACACCTCTTTTGTAGCAATTGAATCAGATGATAAAAGTTTATTTATTAGTGTAGATTTTCCAACTCCCGAATGTCCAGAAATTAAATTATTTTTATTTTTTAATATCTTTTTAATACCTATCATACTATCATTTAAAGCAGAAAATGCAAAACATTTATAACCAATATTACTATATATTCTTATCAACTTATCTTGTTGTTTCAATGTCTTGGTATCATAAAGATCATTCTTATTAAAGAATAATACAACATCTACACCATATGCCTTAGCTGACACTAAAAATCTATCAATAAATCCCGTTGTAGTAACTGGTGAGTTAAGCGTAATCATCAATATTGCCTGATCAATATTTGCTGCAATAATATGAGTTTGTTTAGATAAATTAACTGATTTTCTAATTATTTGATTTTTTCTTTCATATAGCTTATTAATCATCCAAGAATCAGAATCTAAAACAACTTCTACATTATCACCTACAACAACAGGGTTAGTGCTCTTAATTGCATCAAGACGAAACTTCCCTTTAATTCTACATTTATAAATTTGACCATCTTCTGATTCTACAGAATACCAACTACCAGTAGATTTTATAACTAATGCTTTCATTATTTACAAATATACAATTACTTATTTTTTATATTTGTAGTAAGATTTATTAAACATCATCTCAAATAATAATTAATAATAATGTCACTCGAAATACAAAATATTAGTAAAAGATATAATAAACAGAATGCTTTATCAAATATTTGTTTTTCACTTAAGAAAGGAGATATAGTTGGGTTCTTGGGGCCTAATGGAGCTGGGAAAACTACACTTATGAAAATAATCACCTCTACATTAACTCAAGATCAAGGTAGTGTAATAATTAATGGAGCAAATACAATAAAAAATCAAATAGAAACAAAAGCACAAATAGGGTATTTAGCAGAAAACAATCCGTTATATAATGAAATGTATGTTACTGAATATTTAGATTTTATTGCTTCGATTTATAAGTTATCAGATAAAAAACAAAAAATAAAAAGTATTATTAAAAAAACAGGACTTGATTTAGAGAAGTCAAAAAAAATAGAGCAATTATCTAAAGGATATAAGCAGAGAGTTGGATTAGCAGCCTCGTTAATTCATAATCCAGATATTCTTATTTTAGATGAACCAACAACAGGTTTAGACCCTAATCAGCTAGTAGAAATAAGAAATTTAATTAAGGAAACAGGTAAAAATAAAATTGTA
>JABGXK010000244.1 GCA_018675825.1 Flavobacteriales bacterium
GCACCTGGAGATGAAATATTTGAGTATAATAAAAGTTATGAAAATAATTTATTAAGAATTGTAGGTAATGATGTAAAGGATGAATTGATGATTGATCTAGAGATGTAGAAGTTGATAGTGATAATTCAGTTGAAGAAATTTCTAGTAAGAAAACAATATCTAATGATAATACTATTAAGAAAGAAGATATTAAAATTGATAATACTAATAAGGAAATAAAGGCAGTTATAACTAATGAAGGTAATAGATTTTATTCTCCTTTAGTAAGAAGTATGGCTAGTAAAGAAAATATTGATATTAAAGAACTAGAAAATATCCCTGGAACAGGAAAAGATGGGAGAGTCT
Source organism: Flavobacteriales bacterium (assembly GCA_018675825.1). Classification (GTDB taxonomy): domain Bacteria; phylum Bacteroidota; class Bacteroidia; order Flavobacteriales; family BACL11. The sequence goes on from JABGXK010000244.1 coordinate 346, forward strand.
CTAAATCTGATATGATTGATTACTTGAATAATAGATCTGACACACAAATAAATACTGAAACTACAGATCATGTTACAAAAAATACGAGCCAAAAAATAACTGAAGTTAAAAAAGAAGAACCTAAAAGCAAAGCTTCAACACATATCCCTAATACAGGTGGAACTGAAATTATTGAAATGGATAGAATGAGAAAATTAATATCTACCCATATGACAATGTCTAAATCTACATCTGCTCATATAACATCATTTGTTGAAGCTGATATGACTAATATTGTTAATTGGAGAAATTCTATTAAAGAAGATTTTAAATTAAGAGAAGGACAAAATATTACCTTCACCCCTATTATTATTGAAGCGATGGCTAAAGCCGTAAAAGATTTCCCAATGATTAATGTTTCTGTAGATGGAACAAATATTCACATACATAAGAATGTTAATATCGGAATGGCTGCTGCATTACCTGATGGAAATCTAATTGTTCCTGTTATAAAAGAATGTCAAAACAAAAATCTAGTTGGTATAACTAAATCTGTAAATAGCCTTGCAAAAAGAGCAAGAGAAGCTAAACTACATCCTGATGATATTCAAGGCGGTACCATAACAATGACAAATGTGGGTACTTTTGGTAATCTTATGGGTACTCCAATAATTAATCAACCTCAAGTAGCTATAATGGCTTGTGGAGTAATAAAGAAAAAGCCAGTTGTACTTGAAACAGAGTTTGGTGATGTTATAGCGATTAGACATATGATGTTCCTTTCTCTATCATATGATCATAGAGTTGTAGATGGAGCACTAGGAGGAAAATTTGTAAGGAAAGTAGCAGATTACTTAGAGCAATTTGACACTTCAAAAATTATTTAATTGATTAATAAAGTGTTCTACAATAAATATTTTCATTTATAAAAATTAGATGTCTTTAAAACTAGAAAGACCAATTATATTCTTTGATCTTGAAACAACAGGAGTAAATATTGTAAAAGATAGAATTGTTGAGATGTCAATTTTAAAAATCTATCCAAATGGACATAAGGAAAGTAAAACATGGCTTATCAACCCAACCATACCAATACCACAGGAAACGATAGATATTCATAACATTACAAATGAAAAAGTAGCGAATGAGCCAACTTTTAAAGAACTTTACAAAGACATACTATCTATTATAAATAATTGCGACCTAGCTGGTTACAATTCAAATAAATTCGATATACCTCTATTAGCAGAAGAATTTCTTAGATGTGAATATGATTTTTCTATGGATAATGTAAAAGCTATAGATGTACAAAATATCTTTCATAAACTAGAAGAAAGAACATTATCTGCAGCTTATAAATTCTATTGTAATAAAGAATTAATTAATGCACATTCTGCTGAAGCTGATACATTAGCAACTTATGAAATATTACTAGCTCAGATAAATAAATATGATGATATTAATAATGATATTGAATTCTTATCAAAATTTTCAACAAGAGGTAATAAAAGTATTGATATTGCTGGCTTTATAAAACTAAATGATAAAAATCAAGAAATAATAACCTTTGGTAAATATAAAGGAAAGACAATCGAAAATATATTTAATGATAATCCAGGTTATTTCTCATGGATCAATCAAGCTGATTTTCCACTATACACAAAGAAAGTACTTAAAGAATTAATAATTAAAATTAGATTAAAAAATAAATTTGAAGATTAATCATGAAAATAATTTGTATAGGTAGAAATTATTTAGATCACGCTAAAGAGTTAAACAACTCAGTATTATCTGAACCAATATTTTTTTTGAA
>JABGXK010000245.1 GCA_018675825.1 Flavobacteriales bacterium
ACATTGAATCTTTGTAACATGCATTCCCATTGATAATAGCAAAGTAAATATTGCCATAGGGATTAAGATGATATTTTTAAAAATCTGTTTCATTTCAACTGCAAAGATACTAATTTTGAGATGATTGCAAAACTTGTTAAACACTAATCTTATCCGTTCAAAAATTTTGATACTAAAAAAATATTAAAAATTATTCAACTATAAACTTTACACCTAAGGTTAAAATATTAGCAGTAAATGTTGAATTTCTACTATAATTAGCATATTTAATATCAATAGTTTTCAATCCAATTTTCCAAATATTAATATCAGAAAAAATATCAGTATATGACAAACCTAAGCTATATTGATTAGCAGCATATGCTGACAAGTCATTATCTGATGTATAATAGGTCTTAGTAGATAGATGCTCATCATAACTATCAAAATAGATAGATGCTGTCTGATTATAAAATCTATAAGCAGGGTAAATTGTGAATTTAGAAGATAATTTGACTGGTGCCTCAATACTTATAGTATTTGAGGAAATACCCCAATCATCAGCATAATATCGATAGAATGACTTTAATATAAAGTTTTCATTAATATAAAGACTCATTCTATTACCTATAGATGTTTTATACCTAGTATTTGGTAAACGTTCAATATCATTAGCCAACTGAAAGTCCTCAATAAATGAATTCTCAACATCTTTAAAATAAATTCTATGAAAAGGTGTAGATAATAAGCCCTGCTGTTTAATTATATCTAAATTAAATGATGTTTGCAAATTCTTTGAGAGAATCTGAGACAATCCAAAGCTTAAAGAATATGAATTTCTTTTTCTATCAATAAGGGGTGTAAAATACTTTTCAGGTGAATAAGCCGCCCCACCAACAGTATACAAGCTAATGTCAAAATCATCATCATCATCATCATCATCTTTACTTTTATTAATTGAATTATTACCTCTTAATTCAATTGGATATATGAGTTTCCACTCATCAAAATAGATATTGGAATTAATAGTCATTTCTGTATTTTTTCTATTAAATAAACTAGTATATCCTAAACCGAAACCAAAAGAAGAATAATCATATTCATCAGCAACTGAAATTTTAGTATTAACTATTTTATTTCTGTCATCAGAATAATGTAAGTATGATAATGCATAACTAGTCCATTCATCTTCTTTAGAAGCACCACTACTTGCGTTAAATGGGCTTGCTAATTTCTTCTTACTAAAAGGGTTAACATTACTTGATGAAGCGGATGTATATGATGAAATTCCTGCGTCAAATTTTATAACACCATCATCTTTTAAAGGGACTGAGATGATAATAGTTGCAGTAGCATCTTGTAATTCTTCAGTGCCCAATCCTCCACAAACAGCTGCACTGTCTCCTGCCTGATTGTACAAACTCGATATCATATCAATTTCAATTGACTCTAAAACCCTTTTCTTATATGTATTATCTTGAGCATAAGAGTTTAAAACTATTAAGACTAAAGTAAATATTAAAATTATTTTTTTCATATTTAAAATTTTAATTACAACCACAACCCCCACCAGTTTTTCCACCATTTGCACCAACTGCAGCTTCTCTGTAAGAATGAACGGTAGTTATATTTCGCTCTATTGACTTATCACCTAAAATCATATCAGGGTCATTTAAATTTACCATTTCATATTCTTTTACAACAACACATGAAGTTAATGTTGTAACAGTAAGAAAAAGTAATAAGTAACTTAATTTCATTGTTTACTAATTTTTATATTATTTGAGGTAATAATACCTCCATCTATATCAATAATCACACATTCAGTATCATGTAACTGATTTACTCTATCTAGCCCAACTTCTTTACCCATCACAAAAACTGCTGTCGCTAAGGCATCTGCTAACTCTGCATTCATAGAGAAAATTGTTACACTTGCAATGCCTTGTGCTGGAATTCCTGTTTTTGGATTAATTATATGAGAATACTTTTGTCCATTAATTACAGTAAACTTCTCATAATTACCTGAAGTTACAATTGAACCTTCTGAAAAAGGTAAAACTGCAAATATACCTTCTTTATTAAATGGATTAGTAATAGCAACTTTCCAAGGTTCTCCAGTAGCTTGTTTTCCCCAAATACTTAAGTCGCCGGATGCATTAATTATCCCTGAAACAACCTTATTATCAACTAAAACTTTTTTTGCTTTATATGCTGCATAACCTTTCCCTATTCCTCCAAAAGAAATTTTCATTCCTTTATTCTTTAAGAAAACAGTATGATTTTCATCATCTAAAACTATATTCTCATACCCTACTTTACTAAGAAATTTTTCAATTTCACTTTTTAAAGGAAAGGCAGTCATAGTGCCATCAAAAACCCAAACACCCTCCATAGAAGCAAATGAAATATCAAAAGCACCATCAGTCAATTGAGATACTGCGATAGAACGACTAATTAAGTTGTACAACTCTAAATCTACTTTTACAGGAAATAATCCTGCGTTTCTATTTATTAATGAGGTTTGAGATAACTTATCCCATGAGGATATTAAAGATTCAATTCGTTTAATTTCCTCTACGGCTAATCCAATTAACATACTAGCACTGTCTTTATTCTCAGCAACTACTGTTATTTCAAATTGATTGCCCATCAACATTAACTTTTCAGTAAAATTATTTTGAGAATTAACAGTTAGGACTCCAAAAAATAAAAAAATAAAAAAAATATTTCTCATTAAATTATGATTGAAATGATTCAATAATCTCAATATATTTTTTAGGACTTAATTTTTTATAAGATGTTGTTCCAATAACATTACCATTATTATCCAAAATCACAATAAAAGGAAAATAGCCAGCTGTATTATATTTTTCAGCTAATTCATTATTATGTTCTTGCTGTACTTTAGTCAAAGTATTCTTCCTCTTTTTAGGGAAATCTACTTTTAACATAATAAGATTTTCATCAGAATATTTTATAAACTCTTCTGAAATCCAAATCTCTCTATCTAACTTCATACAAGGAACACACCAATCTGACCCTTGAAAAACCATTACAATAATTTTATCTTCATTTTCTGCTCTATCTTTTGATACCTCAAAATTAGTTTCCCAGTTCTGAGAAAATCCATTTGTAACAAAAAAAAAAATACTACTACAATTCTTAATTTCATTTGGTAAAATTAATATTTTCTTTATAATCTAGATTGGTTTTTTGGCGAATTCTATTTTTAAACAACACTGAAAAAGTGAATTTTTTAGTAGTTTTAAAAGTTATAATATAGTTTTATTTGAAAGAATCTACAACATTAAAGCCTTCTTTAAATTGCTTTAGAAAATCCAATAAAGTTTTATGGGTATTCCGAAACCAGCTGACCGCTTGCATTCCTTTTGTTGCATATATTTTTTCCCAATGTTCTTTTTCCATAATTATAAAGTTGATGGACATACAAAATCAGAAAAGTTTATATTTAGTTCTTTCATAGCTCCAAATCCACCTTCAATATTTGTAATATTACTTTTACCGTTCTTCATTAATATTGAACATGCAATTACTGACCTATAACCACCAGCACAATGAATATAATTTTCATTACCCATAATAATTTTAGAACTATCTTCATCTAGAATTGATAAAGGAGTATTCACAGCACCCATCATATGTTCTGATAAATATTCAGATGATTTTCTAACATCTACTACCCTAATCTCGATATTTTCAGAATAAATACTTTCAAATTTATTAGGTGAGATAGAATTAATTATATGCAATTCACCTGTATTTTGTTCCCAAGCCTTAATTTCCCCCTTTAAATGCCCCAAAACATTATCAAAACCTACACGAGATAAACGGATAGCAACTTCTTCCAACCTATCCTTATCACACACCAATAAAATTGGAGTTTCTACCTTCTTAATAATCGTTCCTACCCAAGGGGCAAAATCCCCATCAATTCCAATAAAAATAGAGTTTGGTATAAATCCATTTACAAAATCAGCAGCATCTCTTACATCTAAAACAATAACCCCTTCTAGCACTGACTTTGCTTTAAATTCCTCAACCGAAAGGGAAATATTTGCCTTAGCAATATTATCATTTTCAGGATTGTACCCTTGCTTGTTTAAGCGTACATTATCAGGGAAATAAGCCGGTGGAGGTAAAATACCCTCCGTTACTTCTTGTACAAATTCTTGCTTAGTCATATCCGCACGCAAAGCATAGTTAGTCGCTTTTTCATGCCCAATAGAACCAATTGTTTCCTTGCTCATATTTTTACCACAAGCCGAACCAGCTCCATGCCCAGGATATACAACTACATCATCAGGTAAAGTCATGATTTTATTCCTTAAACTATCAAATAATATTCCTGCTAAATCCTCTTGGGTAACATCCGATTTCTGTGCTAAATCCGGACGACCTACATCCCCTAAAAATAAGGTATCTCCTGAGAATAAAGCAATTTCTTTTCTGTTTTCATCCAACAATAAGTAGGAAGAACTTTCCATGGTATGCCCTGGAGTATGCAATAAT
>JABGXK010000246.1 GCA_018675825.1 Flavobacteriales bacterium
ACTGTTGCGCAAGCAAAAGATGTTGTAGATGCAGCAAAAGGAAAAAAAAGACGAGGAAAAAAACCTTATAAAAATAGAAAGACCAAAACTAATAACAAATCAATTAAAAAGTAAAAAAATGACTTTAAAAGAATTACAAAAAATGATCAAGGAAGAACTTGAATCATACAATGAAGATGATGAATTAGACGTAGCTGCTGATTTAGATGCTCCTGAAATTGATGTTGATGTAGACGCCGGTGATATCGACGTAGACGGATCAGAAGTAGATATGTCATCAGATGATGTGCTACGTGGAATTTATGATCAACTAGCAGCTTACTTCGACACTGAAGATGCTGAAGTAGAAGATTTCGAAGATGAAGATATGCCAGAAGAAGAGCCAGAGGGCGAATTCGATGATGATGGTGATGCTGAAGAAGTAGATGAATCATCTGGATTTAATGGAATGAATACTACTGTTGCACTTCAGGAAAGATTTCAAAAATTAGCCAACATAATTAAAGGTTAATAACCTATGACTCTTGACGAGTTATTATTGGAATGGTCTTATAGACTAAAGAAGGGCTACCCGGATATGGGTAGCCCATCTGACATTCAGGTTTTAAGGGAGATTTTAGTTGAGAATGACATGCCTGCTGATGATATTATTGATGAGTTAGAGGGGGAAAATACATCTGATGATGAAGATGGACAATTAAGAACTCAATTAGGTTCTCATTCTAAAAAAGATATAATTAATCTAATAAATAAATTAGATTTAGATGAAAAACAAATCAAAAAATTATATCATAGAGTATCAAATTTCAAATCTTATAAGCCTATATTAAAAATTTTAAGAAAGGGTAAATATAAAGAGCTTGTAGTAAAAAGATATTCACAGGAAGTTCAAATGTTAATTGAAGATTTATCTCCCGAAGAAACTAAAAGTTTTTTAGATTATTTAGAATATCCTGAAAAACGATTATTATTTCCCAAAAACATAGAAGGATATTTAGAAAAAATAATCCCTTCTGATAAAGTCCCAACTTCCGTAGTGAAAGAAATAATGAGACATACTACTCAAGATGAAGGTAAAAGAGGTGTTGGGATGGGTGAGTTAGGTTTATCATTAATATTTAAAAATATAGGAGCTCCTATAGGAAAACCAAATAAAAAAGGAAAAATGATCCCAAAAGGAGATTTATCACTTAATGGTGAAGAGTTTGAAATTAAAGGAGCTGGAGCTACATTAGGAGAAAAACCTATTTCTTTATTAAATGTAATAAATAAAAAATTAGGTGATTTTGGAATAAAAGCAATACCAGGTAGTGGTACTGGAAAACTTCAATACTGTGATGGAGAAAAATGTAATAAAAGTGAATTTACACTAGCAATATCAGAAACTTACAAAAAATTAGATGATAAAAGAAAATCAGAATTTCTAGAAATTATTAGAGATATATTAGAAAATGATAATAGATTAGGAGTGGAGGCAGTAGAGTCTACATGGAGTAAAATTTCATGGGATGATCCTGAATCTATGCAACAAAATATAGCTTTAATGAATCTTTATCGTTATGTAAAATTAGAGGAATTTAAACATTTTTTATGTCATGATTATGGAGAAGGAGGAAATAATACTGGAAGATATGTATATGCAACAGGAACTCCTGAACAAATAATTGAAATAATAAGAAAATCTCCAGCTAAATTCGAAAAATTAGCGGTTAATAATTTAAGGCCTAGAATAGGATTTCAATCAAATTATTTAGAAGAAGAAGCATAAAAAACTAGGCTCACCGGCGTTTTTTATGTACCCTATCACTGTAGGGGTTATAGGGAAATAAGGTGAACCGGTTCGCGAACCATGGAAAAATACGATCCTAAAAATATAGATAAAGCATTAAAAAGAATGGAGAAAATGGATACCCTCAAAGGTATCCATCGTTCGTCCTCCAATATAATGTCGTTTTTTGATGAAAATGACAAAGAGCATGAATTACAAGAGCAAAAATCATTAGCAGAGAAAAAACAAATAGAATATCTCAATAGTATTACAGTACTTAAAAATATTTTAGAAAAAAAAGGCACTAAAGAAGAAAAATCAAGAGTAAAATCATTCGAAATATTAATAGAAGCTACAAATTTCTTCACAATGACTGATAATAGAAAAAATACCATTAAACAAAACATGCAGTGGTGTAATGAAATATATGAAAAATATTTGGATTCCTAAGGGGAATTTTATACGACTAATACAATTAATAAACTTATTATATGAAATACGCAAGACAAACACAAGAAGCCCTCGATAGATTAGATCAATCTTTAGCTAGATTAAGAGGATTGATTAAAAGAGGCGAAAATGCCGAAGCTATTAGATTTATGGAAAGGGGTGACCTTAAAGATAGATTTGAAGAACTTCAAAATATTATCACCATCTCATCTACGGGAACATTAGGTGCTAGAGGGGCAAGTAATACAAAACCACTCTAATATGTTATCAGCAGAGCAAATTCAGGCAAATTGGGATCGTTATATTAAGGTAATTACCGAATCTCTTTCAAAAGAACGAACAGATATTCTGCTTCCTTTTCTTGAGAAATATCAAGATAGAATGATGATGATGCCTGCATCATCTAAAAACTGGCACCATTCAGCATTCACAGGTGGTTATACTGATCACGTTTTACGCGTATATGATTGTGCTATTAAGTTATATAATATTTGGGGAGAAATGGGAGGAGATCTTTCAACATATACTCTTGAAGAAATGAAATTTGCAGCTTTATTTCACGATTTAGGAAAAATGGGTCAGCAAGAAGGTGAATATTATCAACCAAATGACTCTCAATGGCATATTGATAAATTAGGTCAGATTTATAAATTTAATACTGACATTCCAGCAATGAAAGTACCTGAAAGATCATTATTTATTTTACAAGAAATTGGTTGTAAAGTAACTCAAAATGAATTTATTACAATTAAAATTCATGATGGTTTATATGATGAGTCAAATAAATTTTACTTTATGTCTGGTCAAAAGGAAACAAAATTAAGATCCCATTTACCTCTATTAATGCATCAAGCAGATCATATGGCTGCTCAAATTGAATTTGAGTTATGGAATAATTCCTTAGGTGAAGTTCCTAAGCAAAAATTATCAAAACCTAAAAATGCTTCAAAAGGCGATAAAACACTTCGAACAGCTAAAAAAATAGATGCATCTAATAATCCAAAATTAGCCGAAGCTACCTTAGATGTTATAGATTCATTTTTTAAAGATTAATTATGATTATATTACTTAGCATATTATTAACATTAGTAATTGTTATTTCTTTTTTTGTAATTAGAAATCTATTAATGAAAAATGAAAAATTATCAGACTTTATAGCAACACAAAGCGATG
>JABGXK010000247.1 GCA_018675825.1 Flavobacteriales bacterium
CGTCGCTAACAAATATAAAGAGCCACCATAATTTATTAAATTAATCATCCAATTTTCAATCATTTCTGCAAAGGACGGCTCATGAGGAAATACACCGATTTCCTTTTCCCATTTTATAATTTTAATTCCTAACTCATGATTAGCAGAAGCCCTCGTCATCTTTCGTGTAAGTCCGACTGCTTCTGCTATTATTTTAAACTCCTTACCATGAGGCCTTACTTCATCTCCATATAAATGAAATTGAATCGCATGGCATACCTCGTGAATAAGCACATCAATAGCATCAAAACCATTATCAATCGTATTACTAATCAAAATCTCATGTTCTTCTTGAGGATAGTAGCCGGATATCCTTGAGTGGCACAAACCTGCCCATTTAGGACTTATGTCAGCATATTTAATTTGTATCCTCTCATCTATTTCATCTATTGGTAATCCGCTTTCACGAAATAGAGGGATAATTTTCTCAAAAGCAGCTTTTATGTATATCTCTTTCGAGTCCATTGATTAGATCTATTATTTGAAGATAAAAGGTAGACGAAGAATCTCTAATTTGTCAGGTTGTTCTATTAATTATTAGGGATATATTTAACTCATGAAATTCCTGATGTGCATCTCTTTATCATTTAATAAAAATTCTTCCATAGTTAAAAGAAGAAACTATGAGTAAAGAGAAGGGATGCTTTCAAACTTTAGATTTAAGGTAGTTAAAATTGCAATAACCAATCCTTTAATTTCTTAATAGACTCTTTTTCATCATCATTACTCAACCCTAATTTTTTTATGGTAATTTCCACTATATCTATTGCTGATAAGATTAAAATTGGATGCTGATCCTCTAATATTTCCTCATAAGCTTGTTTGGCGATATATGATGTTGTAATAAAGATTCCAAACTGACGATGTTTAATTCGAGAAATTAGTCGACTGGTCTCCTTTACTCCACAAGCATTGTTTAATTTATAACACTTAGCCTCAAGTCCAAACTCTACCTCTGTATATGAATTTAATGTTCCAATCCGGTATTTACCTATAGCATCCCTACCACCATCCTTCCATGGTTTAGTTCGATCACAAGAAATTACTCCGTCAATCATATTTGCAATTTCAACAGCACATTTTTCAAAGTCTTTGGCATCTTTCCCGGCAGTCTCATTAAAAAATTTATAAATACAGTCAATTATTTTTTTCCCAAACCTATCTTTTGGTGTTTGTTGTTCAGTTGATTTTAGCAAGCTTATTTCTTCAGCAATTAATGGTGTGTAAGTACTTGTTTTTTTCCATTTAGAAAAGGTAGGTGGTTCATGTAACGAGTTATTTCTGCCTTCTTTTAAGTCAATTAACCATTTACGACTAATATTTGGAATATCTAAAATAGTGAATATTGATTTATAATTTAAGAACCTATCTTTGGACTTTTTCCAGATAGCCACTAAATCTTCTGAATGATTGAGATTTTTCGCTCCTGGTACTGCTAATCCGCGAAATATTACTGATCTTCCTTTTTGTGCTTTGGTGAAAATAAAAAAAGGACAAATTTCATTTCTCTTATTAATTTTTAGCTTTTCAAAAGCAGAGCTCAAGATTAGATTCCCTTTCTTTTTTGTATCATGGAGCTCCTGCCCAGGTTTTTTATTATCTCCATAATAGGTAAATAATCCCTCCAAATAATCAATCTCATCTGGCCATTCTGAATCATCCATACTAGAAAATAAAACGCAAAGGTTAGGATTTTTAAAGTTACCTAAATGACGAAAACCTCCCTGATTTGAAGTACCTAGCAATTTGGAGATAGGGTCATCTCCAGCATTTCCTGCATTTCCTCCTTCATAAGTTGCATCAATAACCAAATCGGCATTATTAAGACTTGTAAAAGACTAGATTTTTCCCATTTCAAAAGTTTACTCCTAGATAATTATGGAAACAAATATATATATAGTGAATTAAGGGCTAGAGGATAAGCTACTTTTCTAGCATAGTGAAACCGCTATATTTAACTCATGAAATTCCTGATGTGCATCTCTTTACCATTTAATAATATAGATGTTGTAATAGCTTAAAAGGAGAAGCTATGAGTGTGAAAAAAGACCCAACAGTTGCATTTATCTGGGTAGCCATAGCAATAGTTATATTATGGCGAACTGTCCGAATAATGAGAGGAGAG
>JABGXK010000248.1 GCA_018675825.1 Flavobacteriales bacterium
AGATTAATATAAAAATATTAATATGAAAAAAAATTAAGAGGATAAAACATTTGTGTTTTGTCCTTTTTTTTTAATTTTAAATTAATTATATATGATTTACAAAGTAAAAAATAAAGCAGTTCTATTATTAGAGGATGGTACCGTTTTCCATGGTTATTCTGCTGGTAAGAGTGGATATGCTACTGGTGAGCTATGCTTTAATACTGGAATGACAGGATATCAAGAGGTTTTTACAGATCCTTCATACTATGGTCAGCTTATGATCACAACAAATGCTCATATAGGTAACTATGGTATTAAAGAATCTGAAGTTGAATCTAATCAAATTAATATCTCTGGACTTATTTGTAAAAACCTAAACACTAATTTTTCTAGAATATCTGGAGATGGTAATTTAAATGATCACTTTACTTTAAATAATAAAGTTATAATTACTGATGTTGATACAAGAGCAGTTGTTCGTCATATTAGAGATAAAGGTGCTATGAATGCAATTATATCAACTAGTAATATAGATGTATTAGAGCTTGCAAATATTCTTAATACCGTTCCTTCAATGCAGGGTTTAGAATTATCATCTAAAGTATCAACTGCAGAACCATATTTTTTTGGTAATGAAAAATCTAAAATTAAAATTGCTGTTTTAGATTTAGGAATTAAGACTAATATTTTAAGATGTTTATCTGAAAGAGGATGTTTTCTAAAAGTTTTCCCAATAGCATCTTCATATGAAGAATTAAATTTCTGGAATCCTGATGGGTTCTTTTTATCTAATGGGCCAGGAGATCCCTCTGTAATGAAAGATGTTATTAAAATAGCTAAAGATATCACTAATGATGGTAGACCAGTTTTTGGAATTTGTTTAGGACATCAAATTTTAGCACTATCTGAAGGTGTTGGTACTTATAAGATGCATAATGGTCATAGAGGAATTAACCATCCTGTTAGAAATGTATTAACAGGTAAATCAGAGGTTACTTCGCAGAATCATGGTTTTGGAATCAGCATGGATGATGTAAATAAAAATAATAATATTGATATAACTCATATTAATCTAAATGATGATACAATTGAAGGAATTAGTTTTAATAATAAAAATTGTTTTTCTGTTCAGTATCACCCTGAATCATCTCCAGGTCCTCATGATTCAAGATATCTTTTTGATGAATTCATTGAAAGAATAAATCAGTTTAGAAATAATGAGTAGTATTATTAGAATTCATGCTAGACAAATAATTGATTCTAGAGGGAATCCTACTGTTGAGGCTGATGTCATGACTAATAATGGTTTTTTAGGTAGAGCTGCTGTTCCATCAGGAGCTTCCACTGGAAAATATGAAGCAGTTGAACTTAGAGATAATGATAAATCTGTATATTTAGGTAAGGGAGTTTTAAATGTAGTTAATAATATTAATAATGAAATTAGCAATGAATTAACAGGATTATTAATTAATGATCAAGAAAATATTGACAAAACCTTAATTACTCTTGATGGAACAGATAATAAATCTAGATTAGGAGCTAATGCTATTCTAGCTGTTTCTTTAGCATGTGCCAAAGCAGCTGCTTTAGAAAATAAACAAGAATTATTTGAATATTTAGGAACCGATTCAACATATGAGATGCCTTATCCTATGATGAATATTTTAAATGGAGGCTCACATGCTGATAATAAAATAGATTTTCAAGAGTTTATGGTAATGCCAGTTGGTGCTCAATCTTTTTCTCAAGCATTACAAATGGGTACAGAGATTTTTCATTCTTTAAAAAACGAATTGTCTAGTAAGGGTTATTCTACTAATGTTGGAGATGAAGGTGGATTTGCTCCAAATTTATCTTCTAATACACAAGCTATAGAAATTGTTTTAAAAGCTATTGAATCTGCTGGCTATAGAGCTGGTGAAGACATATATATTGCAATAGATGCTGCTGCTTCTGAATTTTATAATGAAGATGAAAAGTTATATCATTTTCATCAATCTAGTGGAGATAAATTAACTTCTAGTGAGATGGTGGATTATTGGGCTGATTGGGTTAAGAAGTATCCAATTATTTCTATTGAAGATGGGTTAGATGAAGATGATTGGAGTGCATGGAACTTAATGACTGAAAAACTTAATGATAAAATACAGATTGTTGGTGATGATTTATTTGTTACAAATATTAATAGGTTATCAAAAGGAATAAAGAATGGAATTGCAAATTCAATATTAATTAAAGTTAACCAAATTGGAACTTTAAGTGAGACAATTCATACTGTTAATATGGCTCATAAAAATTCTTATACCTCAATTATGAGCCATAGATCTGGCGAGACTGAAGATACTACTATTGCAGACTTAGCTGTTGCACTTAAAACAGGTCAAATTAAGACAGGTTCAGCCTCAAGATCAGATAGGGTAGCAAAGTATAATCAGTTATTACGTATTGAAGAGAAATTAGGTGAACGTGCTCTTTTCACTGGAAAAGGATTTAAGTTTGTTAGGTAATGAATGTATAAGATGGTATATTTACAATAATTAAAAAAAAAGTAATATAATGGGTAAGACAGCACAGTTACATTTTAATGGAGAGAAGTATGAAATACCTATTGTTGAGGGAACAGAAAATGAAAAAGCTTTAGATATTAGTAAGTTAAGATCTACATCAGGTCTTATCACAATTGACAGAGGCTTTAAAAATACTGGTTCTACCAAAAGTGCTATTACATTTCTAAACGGTGAGGAAGGTATTTTAAGATACAGAGGCTATTCTATTGAAGAACTTGCTGAAAAGTCTAATTTTTTAGAAGTATCATATTTACTTATCTATGGAGAACTTCCAACACAAACTAAATTAGATAATTTTGTTAATGAAATAACTTCTCATACTTTAGTTCACGAAGATGTTAAGGCTATTTTAGATGGTTTTCCATCTATATCTCATCCAATGGGTGTACTATCTTCTCTTGTTTCTTCATTAACTGCTTTCTATCCAAAATCTTTAGATCCTAATCGTTCTTCAGATGAAATTAATGGAACTATTATTAGATTAATTGCCAAATTACCTACACTAGCTGCTTGGAGTTTTAAAAATAGGATGCGACAACCAATCATGTATCCTAAGAATAAGCTTAATTATACAAGTAATTTTTTACATATGATGTTTGGTTTACCTACTAGTGAAATTGAAATTAATCCAATTATTGCTAGCGCTTTAGACAAACTTCTAATTCTTCATGCTGACCATGAACAGAATTGTTCTGCTGCTACTGTTAGAATTGTAGGATCATCACACGCTAGCTTATATGCATCAATTTCTGCTGGTATAGCTGCGCTTTGGGGCCCTTTACATGGTGGCGCTAATCAAGCAGTTATTGAAATGCTTGAAGAGATTAAGAAAAATGGTGGAGATGTAGATAAATATATAGCTAAAGCTAAAGATAAAAATGATTCTTTTAGGTTAATGGGGTTTGGACATCGAGTATATAAGAATTTTGACCCAAGAGCAACAATAATTAAAAAAGCAGCTGATGA
>JABGXK010000249.1 GCA_018675825.1 Flavobacteriales bacterium
ATATTTTTTGTAGCAATGTATTTTAACTTGGTAGCTGTAGGTATTATTTTTCTTGCAAACAAAAAAGATGAAAATTAATAAAAGTAATGCGCCTCATAAAATTGATGTAGTACTTCCAACTTACAATGGAAGTAAAACTATATACGATACATTAAACACAATAATTTCACAGTCTTACAAAGATTTCAGTATTATTATTTTTGATGATGGGTCAACTGACGAAACACTTAATATTGTAAGTAAATTTTCTGATGAAAGAATAGAAATATATTCATCTAATGAGAATTTGGGTTATCCTGGAGCAATAAAAAAAGCTTACAGCTTATCAAATGCCACATTAGTATTTTTTATGGCTCAAGATGACTATTTAGCAGATTCTGCACTTGAGGACGCTGTATCAATTTTTGATTTAAATCCAGGAGTTGGGGCATTAACAAGGCCATACTATGCTTTTGATCGATCAATCAAGAAACCGGTTAGATATAAAAAGACAATTGAATCGAAGCATGTTCCCTATGAGACTATATCAACAAAATCTGATTTTACTAAGATACAATTAGTGTTGAATACGCTAGATCAACTCTCTGGACTATGTGTGAGACGTTCTGCAGTAACTAAAGATTTTGGAAACGATGTTTTTACTAGCCATGTAATTCCTTTTTTATCTGTATTAGAAGGTCATAAAATTGGCTTTATGAATAAATATACAGTCGCTGTAAGGGTTAATTCGAGCCAGTGTATATCAGAAAAAAACATATATGATATATCTCCAGTATATAGTTGGTTAAGGGTTATGGATATAGTTTTTCATAAAGATGAGTTTAGAATAATAAAAAAAGACATTAGTAAGAAGTTTGTTTGTTCGAACTGGATAGGATTGTTTCAAATAAGAAACTACTCAGGTAGCCCTTTTAAGTATCTTTTTAGGGAGTATTGGTTAATGTTAAAAATTCAACCATTAAACTTAATTAATCCATTATTTATTGGCACCATGGCACTCTGCATTCTTATTCCGAGAAAAAATCTCATAACTCTTGTTAATGGCGTAAAAAACCACATATCTTCAAAATTTGTAAAAAGAATTAGTTTCATAATAGATGGGAAAGATATATTGTTAGATTAAATTTATAAACATAGGATTGGAAATGTCAAATAAAAAAGAATGTAGAATTTGTTCACATATAGTTGAACCATTTATTGATTTTGGAGATATGCCAATGGGCAATGCTTTCCTTGATCGCAAGCAGGTAAAGAATGAATACCTTTATCATATGAGGGTTGCGGTTTGTCCTAAGTGTAAAACCTTGCAGCTCATGGATATTCCTAAACCAGAGCAAATGTTTCATGATCATTATGCATACTATGCAAGTACCTCTGAATACATGAAAAAACATTTTAAACAAATGTCAAACGATCTTATAAAAAATTTTTCATTGAATAATAAATCTTTTGTTGTTGAGATAGGCAGTAATGATGGAATTACGTTAAAAAATTTTGCAGAAGCCGGAATTCCGCACCTTGGTGTTGACCCATCATCAAATGTAGCAAATGTAGCAAAAAATAATGGAGTAGATGTTCTTTGTGATTTTTTTGGATCAAATACTGCTGATACAATAGTTGCTAATAAGGGTAATGCAGACTTGTTTATTGCAACCAATACTATGCATCATATTGAAGACATAAATTCTGTAGCTGAAGGAGTTAGTAAATTATTAAGCCCTAGAGGAGTAATGGTTTCAGAAGACCCTTATTTAGGAGATATGATTGAATCAACCGCGTACGACCAGCTTTATGCAGAGCATATGTATATATGGTCTATTACTTCTATGAATAATGTTTTTTCTAGATATGACATGGAAGTTTTTGATGTAGAAAAAACACCATATCATGGAGGCTGTATGCGGTATTACTTATCACATAAAGGCTCATATGATCATACAGATAGATTACTTGAGCAGAAAAATAATGAAAAAAGTATTGGGATTGGAGATATGAATACTTATCATGATTTTCGATTAAGATGTGAAGAGTCAAGAAAAAATCTTACCAATCTTATAAAAAGTATAAAAAGTAAGGGAAAGACTATAGTTGGTTATGGCGCAACAGCTAAAAGTGCTACAGTAATAAATTATTGTGGCATTAGTCCAAAAGATTTAGAGTACATATCTGACACTACGCCAATAAAGCAAAATAAACTATCTCCTGGAGCTCATATACCAATTGTTGACCATAGTAGTTTTTCTGATAAGCATCCAGATTATGCTATTCTTTTTGCTTGGAACCATATTGATGAAATTAATAAAAAAGAGGTGGAATATAGGAATGGAGGAGGGAAATGGGTAATCCCAGTTAGAATGGTCGAAGTATTGTAATTTTTCAGTATTATTCAAAGTTCTGCTTATACATAAAATGAGTAACATTGTTTTATAATTACTAACTATTTTCTTAAATTTTTTAACTTATATTAACAAATTAAAAACCAGGTATACTATGTATCAAAATGAATCATAATGAATATTTTCTTAGTGGTTTAGCTCACATATTATGAAAGGTAATTTAATGATCTTTTCCGAAAGGGAGGACGTGCTAGCTAATAAATTTTATGAGAGATGCGACCAAGATTGCAAGAAGCTTTCTGTAGAAGATAGTATTCCATCTGGTAGTGATATTGTTTATTTCATAGGAACTTCGCATAACTATAATGTCTTTAATGATATTCATATGGATGTAAACACTAATTTAAAGTCATTATTGGGTGTATTAGAGAATCTAAAAGACTTTAATGGGGTTTTTAATTTTATATCGTCTTGGTTTGTATATGGGAAGGTTAATTTGCCCGCTAAAGAGGAATATTGCTGTAACCCGAAAGGTTTTTTCTCAATCACTAAGCGTGCTGCAGAAGAATTATTGATCTCATATTGCGAAACTTTTGGAATACGCTATAGAATACTTAGAGTATCTAACGTATATGGAGGCTCCCATGCTGAGGATTTGAAAAAGCATGATGCATTGCAGTTTCTTGTAAATCAATTGAAAGAAAATATAGACATAGAGCTATACCATGGAGGAGATTTCTATCGAGATTACATACATATTGATGATGTATGCAAAGCAATTTTTTTGTGCATAAAAAAGGCTAGTGTAAACAATATAATTAACATAGGAAATGGAGAGAAGGTTATATTTAAGGACATCATAAATTATGCAAAAAAAGCACTAAATTCTAAAAGTAAAATTGTGGCGATTGAGCCTGTAAAATTCCATAAGATTGTTCAAGTTAAGGATTTTTATATGGATACATCTAAATTAACAAAAATTGGATATTCAAAAAGAATATCGATAGAACAATGGATTAAAACTATATGTTAGAAAAAAATAAAATCAGAGAAAATATAAAAAACTTTATTGTCAAGACCGAAGAAAATCACGATATTTTAAATTTTTTATACAATATGAATAAGAGCGATTTTGATAAGTCAAAAGACACAATTTATTATTCTGGACCTTACTGGGATCATTCTGAAGTAGTCTCTATTTTTGAATCGATATTAACGGGCAAGTGGCTTGTATCTGGAGAAAAGGTTAATAAATTTCAACGCCAGTTTTCTAAAATTTTTAATCATAAAGATTCTGTAATGGTCAATTCTGGTAGTTCTGCAAATCTGATAATGATAGAGGCACTAAAAAAATACTATTCATGGAAAGCCGGTGATGAAATTATAGTATCTGCAGTTGGCTTTCCTACAACGACTGCACCACTAATTCAAACAGGTTTGAAACCTGTTTTTGTAGATATAGATATGTCAGATTTAAATTTTGACATTGATGAAGTTGAGAAAAAAATTACTAATAAAACGAAAGGGATATTCATTTCTCCGGTTTTAGGTAATCCTCCTGATATGGACCGTCTTAATTCGATTGCTGAAAAGTACGATGTTCTTTTAATACTCGATAATTGCGACAGCCTAGGGAGTAAGTGGGATTCAAAAAATTTGTCTGACTATTGTGTTACAAGCTCATGTTCATTCTATCCAGCACACCACATAACAACTGGCGAAGGTGGTATGGTTTCTTCAAAAAATGAAGACATAATCGAAATTGCAAGAAGCTTTGTGAATTGGGGTAGAGATTGTTACTGTGTTGGTTCTGCAAACTTACTGCCACGTGGAACATGTAAGAAAAGATTTTCCAAATGGATTCCGGGGCTTGATTTTGCTATAGATCACAAGTATATATTTTCAAATATTGGTTATGACTTGAAGCCTCTAGATCTTCAAGGAGCTATCGGGATTGAGCAATTAAAAAAAATATCTAAAATTCATAAAAAAAGAAGGATAAATAAGAAAAAAATAGACAAATTCTTTGAAGACAATATTGATGGCATAAGGTTAGTTAGAGAAGGGGAAAAAGCAGAAACAAGTTGGTTCGGTGTTCCAATTATTTGCGATTCAGCAGAGACTAGAGCTAAACTTGTATCATATCTTGAAGAAAACAGAATTCAAACGAGGATGTATTTTGCCGGAAATATTTTGCTACATCCTGGCTATAAAGAACTAGATGATGCCTCTAAATACCCCAATGCAAATCAAGTTTTAGAGAAAGTGTTTTTTGTTGGGTGTACGCCAACATATAGTGATTCAATGATTAGTTATATTGAAGAAGTTATTCTTAATTATAAACTTTCATGTGCAAATAAATAGCAAACAAATGAACTACCTTATTAATTGTATTCCATACTACATATTTTTTCAAAGTATCCATATTATATGAAAACTGCACTTATAACAGGTATAACTTCATATATTGGAACTGAACTAGCTAAAAAGTTATCATGTAATGGCGTACAAGTGTTTGTTGTAATAAGGCCATCATCTGACAAATCTTTAATACCGCTTTGTGTGGATAATGAATGCATTTATATCCATGATGGAACGACTGAGTCAATGATAAAAATCGTCAAGTTAGTCAAACCTGATATTGTGTATCATCTAGCTTCAGAATATTTAATAGCTCCAAACCCACAACAAATAGACTCATTGTTGTCATCTAATATTATTTTTGGTGCTCAATTACTAGAATCGTTGCGTCTATACGGTGGTCCGGTGAAGATTATATACACAGGCACTTATGCTCAATATTACGACAGTAATACTGCTAGACCTCTAAATCTATATTCAGTCACAAAACAGACTTTTGATAATTTTCTAGATTATTATAAGGACGCCGAGGGTTTTGTTTTTTCAACTCTTATACTATACGATACTTACGGTCCAATGGATAAAAGATTTAAACTATTATCATCAATTTACAAAGCATGGAAAGAAAAATCTATTTTTTCATTACCACTAGACGATATTTATGTAGATATGGTCTATATAAAGGATGTTGTGTCGGCCTTGTACAGAGTATATGAATTGCAGAGTTTGAATGAAAGCTCTGTGAATGGAAAACGTTTCAGTGTTACTTCAGGAGTGCGTTATAAAATTAGTGAAGTAGTCTCCATATTTGAGGATGTATGCAAGTGTTCAATAAAAACTAAAATGGGAGGGTATGCCATGCCAAAAAGAAAGATAATATCTCCCTGGATAGGTGAAACAGTACCAGGATGGAAGTCAAATACTTCGTTAAAAAATGGAATAAGAATGTTCATTAATGAGCAAGTCGGAAAATGAACATAATAGCACATAGAGGATTTTGGAGAAAAGAAAAGGAAATGAATACAAGTATTGCATTTTCTAGGGCTATAAGTAGTAATTATGGAATTGAAACGGATGTTAGGGATTGTTGTGGAGAGCTGGTAATTTCTCATGATGTGCCTATAGGTAATAATTTATCATTTGATGAATTTCTAATTAACTATAATCAAAATTGTTATACCTATAACTGCAATGTGACCTTGGCAATAAATATTAAATCAGATGGTTTGCATAAAAAAATAAATAGTATGCTATACAAATATAAAATTAAGAATTATTTTTTATTTGATATGTCTATTCCTGACAGTATGGCTTACTTAGATCTGAATGAAATAGTGTATTATCGTATGAGTGAGTACGAGAATGTAGCCAGTTCTATTAAAGGCGTTAAAGGTATTTGGCTTGATCAATTTAAGGGCAATTGGTTTAATAATAAATCTCTAGAGAGAATTATAAGTAACTGGAATAATGTTTGTATTGTCTCTCCTGAATTGCACGGCAGAAGCTATTCTGAATGTTGGTCATTACTAAAGAGTACTTCAAATTATAAGGATGTCATGATATGCACAGACTATCCAGACAAAGCTAAGGAGTATTTTAATGAATAATCAAATTAAGGCAGTTATATTTGACTTGGATGGAGTACTAATTGAAGCTAAAGATTGGCATTACGAAGCTTTAAATCGAGCATTAAGGTTATTTGGCTTCACTATATCTAGATATGATCATTTAGTTACTTTTGATGGTTTGCCAACAGTCACGAAATTAAATATGCTATCTCAAGAAAAGGGGTTACCAATAGGGCTACATGATTTTATTAATGAACTAAAGCAGAAATATACCATGGAACTTATTTATGCTAACTGCAAGCCAAGATTCTACCATGAGTATGCATTGTCAAAGTTAAAGTCTGACGGTTATAGTATAGGTTGTGCTTCTAATTCAATGAGAGATAGTATAAATATTATGCTGGAAAAGAGTAGTTTAGATATTTATATGGATGTTATATTTAGCGCTCAAGATGTTGACAACCCAAAGCCAGCTCCTGACATGTATGACCAGAGTATACAGAAGTTAGGGTTAAAACCAAAAAATTGCTTAATTATTGAGGACAATCAGAATGGTATTATTGCTGCGAAAGCCTCTGGAGGGCACTTGTTAATTGTTGATGATGTAAAAGAGGTTAATATAAAAAATATATATAACAAAATAAATGAAATAAATAATCAAAAGGAAAATAAATGAATATAGTTATTTTAATGGCTGGCCCTGAGGAGCAATTTATTGAGGAAGGATACAGCTTTCCAAAGCCACTAATTGAAATTAATAATAAGCCTATTATTCAACATGTTGTTGAAGGGATTAAGCCATTTATTAAGCGTGAAGATAGAATAATATTTATAGTTAAAGAGAAAGACGTGGAAAAATATTATCTAAACAATACAATAAAACTTCTAGCACCGAATTCTTTGATTATTTCAACATCTGGCGATACGGCAGGTGGGGCCGTGTCAGCTTTACTGTCTATTGAATCTGTAGATATATCAGATTCTCTATTGATTATCAATGGCGATCAAATAATCGAAGAGAATTTATTATGTCTAGTAAATCATTTTGATGGTCTAGATGCTGGGGTAGTCGTGTTTAATTCTATCCATCCTAGATGGTCATATGTTGCATGTGACAAAGATGGTTATGTCGTTGAGGCAGCAGAAAAGAATCCTATTAGTGATTTGGCAACTGCTGGATTTTATTACTATAAAAGTTCAAATGATTATTTTGAGGCAACAAAAAGTATGATTATGAAAGATTCCCATGTTAAAGGGGCGTTCTATGTTTGTCCTGTTTTTAATGAGATGATATTAAATCATAAAAAGATTGGTGTACATAAAATTGACATACATAAATACCATTCATTAATGACTCCAAAAATGGTTCTTCAATACGAAAGTTACTTAATAGCAAGAGATAAATAGCTTAAGAGCATTTGATAAAGAAATATTTAGTTGAAAACAATATAAAGAAATCGATATGACGAGTTATAAATGTTGTAGATTATATGAACAATTTATACCTTTAAAGGTTTGAAATGAAAAAAACATCATTATTAAATATGACAAAAGGTTGGTTTATTGGCGAATTTAAACCTTCAATATATTCAACTGAAAATGTTGAGGTTGCAGTTAAGAGATATAAAAAGGGTGACAAAGAGGGTACACACCATCATCGGAAGGCGATAGAAATAACTGTCGTTGTGTCAGGTGCTGTAAAAATGAATAACTTAGTTTTTAAACAGGATGACATAATTACAATAGACCCATACGAAGCTACAGATTTTTTGGCTCTTGAGGACACTGTAACTGTTGCTGTCAAAATACCTGGCTCATTAAATGATAAATATGATGGGGTGTATTGTGATTAATATAGTAATACCCATGGCCGGACTTGGGAGTCGATTTACTAAAGATAAATATAAAAAACCCAAGCCATTTATTGATGTAAATGGAAAACCGATGATTATGCGTGTTTTGGATAACCTTACTTACCCATCAGCTAGATATATCTTAATTGCGAGAAAAGAGCATATTCAGGAAGAATTTGAAACAGTTGAACTAATTAAGAAAAATTATAACGCAATCATTATCGCCATTGATAAAGTTACTGAAGGCACAGCATGCACAGCTCTTTATGCGAGAGAGTTAATCAACAATAATGCTCCTCTCATAATAGCTAATTCTGACCAAATTATAGATATTAGTTTCAAAGATTTTGTTAATGATAGTTTGAATCGTAATTTAGATGGTTCAATACTTACTTTTATTGATAAAGATCGAGATCCGAAATGGTCTTTTGCAAGAATAGATAATGAACAGATGGTTATAGAGGTAAAAGAAAAACACGCAATTTCTATGTATGCAACTGTAGGAATATATATGTTTAACGAAGGAAGATTTTTTGTTGACGGTGCTATCGATATGTTTATTGCTAATGATAGGGTAAATAATGAATTCTACACATGCCCAGTATATAACTATATAGTCTCAATGGGCAAGAGAATAGGTATCTTTAATATAGACCCAAAACTTATGCATGGCATTGGAACGCCAGATGATCTAAATAAATATTTAAATTCTGATTCCAAGTTGTAAAGATTTTTACATAATTAACATATGATAATTGCAATTGCAAACCAAATAATTGGTTCTCAACTATACACTGGTGGAGATATACTATCTTTCGAAGTCCTGAAAAGAAGTGAGTATTCAAAAACAGTAATTTTAGCGCCACTGTCAATCCAAAAATATATTAAAAATAATAGTAATAATATCGACGTAATCCCTACAGATTATGATGAACATTACAATACATTTGGCACAACTATTATGGTTGGCTTTTCTACTATTTATAGATATATAATTCGTATATTTAGATCAATAATTATTTTGGAGAAGAATTTAAAAGATCTCGAGGTGTTATATTTGACGGGGGACTTTATATGTAATTCAATTCCAGCCATTTATATTAAGATTAGAAAAAAAAGAGTCAAGCTAATACTAAATTTTTATCATCGAAATCCGAAGTCAAGAGATAGAGGAAACAACATGTTTATATTTAGTTTTGTTTCGCGCATTTTACAGACAGTGAGTCTTTCATTGGTCCGTTCATATGTGTACAAGGTTTTTGTTCTTTCTACTATTGGAAAGGAAGAGTTAGAGATGTTACGTTATGATTCAAACAAAATTGTTGTTACTGGAGGAGGAGGAAACAATAAATATTTGACAATGCAGGGTATTAACACCAATAAACTGATGGATATTAAAAGAAAAAGTAACGATATACTAGTTGTTGGAAGACTAAGCAGAACAAAAGGAATTTTTGATATTCCAAAGATTTTAAGTGGAATAAATACTAAGAACAAATGGAAACTAAATATTGCTGGTATTGGACACAAGGAAGATATTGAAATTTTTCAAAAAGAATTAAAGAAATACAACCTTGAAGATAGAGTAAATATTTTAGGTTTTGTTTCTGAGCAAAAAAAATGGGAACTACTTGCAGCATCCAAAATATTTATTTTGACTTCCCATGAAGAAGGTTATTCGCTCGTGGTTCATGAAGCTTTATTAGCAAAATGTCGAGTAGTTGCATACAAATTAGATAGCCTCTATTCAATATTTAGTGATTATGATGTTCATTTTATTGAAGAATTTAATAAAGATCAATTTTCTATAAAAGTTAATGAATTAATGGATAGCACTCATATTCCAGGTAGCTCTTTAATGAGACCACAATCATGGAATGAATTAGCGGCTAAGCAATATGCAGAAATTTAATGTAGCCATACAAAAGTTTATTGAGAATTATACTCTTAATAATTATATTTCTATAATTGCCATATTTCTAATCTATGCGTTATTTATTACTGGCCTTCCAGTCGAAGATATTTTGCTTGGCGGCGATTGGTCTTTTCCAGTCACTAATTCTCAAATAAATGAATCGATAGATACACTTTCATATACCTGGTATGGAGTAAATTTTGGCATGAGAAATATTGGGTTGACTCCTTTACCACTAATTTATGTAGAGAAATTTTTTACCATCTTAGTGTCGCCAGCTATATTTATATCATCCTTGGTATTGTTAAGCATTTCTTTTATGGGTATAAATTTATTTGCATTACTAAGATTCTTAAATATTAACAAATTTGCTGCGTTTCTTGCAGGTCTTTGTTATATGTCTTCCCCCATAGTATTTAATTATACGATTATGGGTTGGTTTTATGTTTTACTCGCAATGACATTTATGCCATTAGCTATCAAGTATTTTATAAAAGGGGTTCAAGATAGGGAAATATATAATATATTTTTGGTTGCAATATTACTTACAATCTCTTTCCAGATTCATGCAATAGTTTGGTTTCTCATTATTGCTACTACTTTATCGATATATTTAATTAAAGAGCATAATGCTTACATCTATTTTAAATATATCTTTGTAGTAATTTTTTTATTTGCTCTACTAAATGCTTATTTCTTGTTAAATCTATTTGTACTTCCAGATCAA
>JABGXK010000250.1 GCA_018675825.1 Flavobacteriales bacterium
ATACCTACACAAATATTAAGTTTTTCACCTAAAAATTTCTATAGAACTTATGATGGAGCTGTATCTGCTTCTAACGCTCTAGTACGTTCTTTAAATGTACCAGCCGTATTGCAATTAAGTAATTATGGTCAGCAAAGGTTTTATGATAAATTAAAACAACTTAATATTAAGTCTCTTAATAAGAATGCTAAACATTATGGTCTATCTTTAATTTTAGGAGGCTCAGAAGCTAATATGTGGGAACTTGGAAGAATTTATATGGGGATGGCCTCTTCATTAAATAATTTTGAAGAATATAATTACAAATATGATGAAAATGATTATGATGATCCTTCATTACTAATTACTAAAGTAAATAAACAGAAAAATTTACATAAGGATAGTCATTTTTCAGCTGGAAGTATTTTTCAAACTTTTGAGGTATTAAGCGAACTGAACAGACCAATAGATCAAGGTCAATGGGAAGTGTTTTCATCTTCATCAAAAATTGCGTGGAAAACAGGAACAAGTTTTGGTCATAGAGATGCTTGGGCAATTGGTATTACTCCTGAATATATTACAGTTGTTTGGGTTGGTAATGCTGATGGAGAAGGTAGACCAGGACTTACTGGAACTAATACAGCAGCTCCAATAATGTTTTCTGTTTTTGATAATTTACCAAATACTACTTGGTTTAATATTCCTTTTGAAGATATGGAAGAAGTAGAAGTCTGTACAAAAAGTGGGGACTTAGTTTCTAGAAATTGCGAAAACACTTCTATTGAGTTGGTTCCTAAAAATTGTATAAGAGCAAAACAATGTATCTATCATAAGGTTATTCATCTAAATTTAGATTCTACTTATAAAGTAAATAGTGATTGTTATAAAGTAAGTGAAATGCAACATGTTTCTTGGTTTACACTACCACCAATGATGGCTTATTATTATAAAAAAGTTAATCCTTTTTACTCTGAAGAACCTATATTACATAAAGATTGTGTAAAGAGAGAACAAAAAAGTATGCAAATGATTTATCCTAAAAATGGTAGTAAATTATTTTTACCAAGAAATTTAGATGGTAGTTTGAATCAAATAGTCTTTAAGTTAGCACATTCAAAGTCAGAAGCTTTGGTTTATTGGCATCTTGATGAAAAGTATGTTGGGTATACAAAGGGATATCATGAACGCGAATTATTTACAAGTATAGGAAACCATACTCTTACTATTATTGATGCTGATGGAGATGAAGTAAAAGTTAATTTTGAAATACTTGATGTTGATTAGTTATGAAAAAAATGATATATATTAGTTTTAAACTTAATGTAAAAAATATATAGAATCAATTAAAACTTGTATTCAATTTTTTTTCTATATTTATCCAATAATTAAAATAAAATAATATGAAAAAGCTTGGATATTTGTTGCTTCTTGTTGGTCTAGTTGACTTGATTACTTCTTATGCATTAGATGGTGGATCTCCACTTGATGCATACACTGGTGCTGTTGCGCCATATACTGCATGGATTCTTCTAGGATTAGGTTCCTTTCTAGTAGCTAAAGGTGGTGGAGACGAAGAATAAAGTATAATCTCTTAATTTTTATTTCGGTTATTTTTTTAGCTATTTTAGTAATTAGAAAAAACCTATACTATTATTAACTTAAAAATTTATTAAAATGAAATTAAAATCTGCATGTATTTTTGTAATTATATCTTCCTTTTTATGGATTTTAAATGAGTTTTTTTGGTTGTTTAATGGTTTTTATGAAGGATGGTTAAATTTTGATGAATGGAAGTCTATTATGAATGTTATTCTAAGATTTTTAATGTTCTTTCCTCCACTTGCATTAATATTTCTTTCATTTTCGTTATTAGGTACCCAAACCCTTAAATCACATGAAGCTTCTAATCAATCAATACAAAGTTCTAATAATACTCCTTCTGTATCACTTGGAGGCTGGTTAATTACTTTTCTAATCTTATGTATTCCAATTGTTGGTATTGTTATGTTATTTGTTTGGTCTTACGGAAATAGTAACCCAATTCACCCAAGTAAAAAAACATGGGCGCAAGCTATGCTTGTTTGGTTATTAATATTAACAGTTTTGTATGGATTGTTCGTCATGATAATGCTTTCAGCATATAATTATCGATATTAATTCTCCAATAGATTTTTATTATACTTTCACAGTTAGTATTTCTTCTATTCTTGTTGTATAACATGGTGATAGTTGTTCTTGTTTCATACGCCAATTTCGATCAAATCCTTGAGTAGCAATACGTAATTTGTCTTTTCCCATACTATTGTTTAGTTGATCAATTATTTTAGATATTTTACTGTATTTTTCTCTATTTGTGATCTGGTCAAATAAACTTAGTTGTAACTGATCTTCTTTTATTATTTTACTTACAATAACTCCAGCTTTTTTATAGATATATTCTTTTTTATAAATCATTTTAAGCCCTTTAATTACTTCTTTAACAATGATTTGATTATCATTTGTAGCTCTATCTAGTTTTATATTTTTTGTAGCGTAATATTGTTTGTGTCTGGGATTAAATGGGTTGGTATAAATAAAAATTTTTATTTCCGAAGCACATGTTTTTTGTTTTCTAAGCTTCTCACAACATCTAACAGCGAATGTACTTACTGCCTCTTTTAGAGTATTATAGTCTTTTATAGGTTGTCCAAATGATCTAGATGTACAGATTTTTTTTTTAGCTATATTTTTACTGTCTATTTGGAAACAATTAATGCCTTTTAATTCTTGTGTTATTCTTAGAACAACAATAGAGAGTTTGTTTTTAATCCAACTCTCTTCAATACATGTTAAATCATATGCTGTATTAACACCATATTCTTTAAGTATTTGTGCATATCTATAGCCAATTCCCCATACATCTTCAATAGGTGTGAATTTTAAGGCTTTCTTGATTATCTCTTGATTATCTAATATGAATACGCCTGATTTTCTATGTTTTTTTGCTATATGATTAGCAATTTTAGCTAAGACTTTTGTTTTTGCGATTCCTATAGAAACTGGTATTCCAGTCCATTTTTTAACTTTATTTCTAAGATGTATTGCATATTTATTTAGATTTTCATTATAGCAATCTACAAATGCTTCATCTATAGAGTATATATCTATCTCTTTACTATTTTGTTTAAGGATTGACATAACTCGTTTAGACATGTCGCCATAGAGTATAAAGTTAGTAGAGAAGGTATGTATATTATTTTTTACAAAGAAATCTTTTTTTTTAAAGGCCGGCTCTCCCATTTTAACACCTAACTTCTTTGCCTCATTACTTCTAGCAATAACACAACCATCATTATTTGATAATACCACTATTGGTTTCTTCTCTAGATCAGGGCGAAATACGCGTTCACATGATGCATAGAAATTATTGCAATCAATCAGTGCAATCAATGTGCTTTATGTATTATATGTGTAACAACACCCCATACCTGAAAATTCATGCTTTCATTAATTTTAATTGGGGAGAAATTATCATTTTCTGGAACTAGGTATAGGCTATCTTCATTAACGGCTATTCGTTTAACTGTAAATTCTCCATCTATCACTGCAAGAACAATATTATTATGTTTTGGATAAAGTGATCGATCAACAATCATGATGTCTCCACTATTTATACCAGCTTTTGTCATAGATGTGCCTTCAACTTTAACGCAAAATGTTGCTTCTTTATTTTTTACAATGTAATCTTGTAGATTAATTTCCATTTCAATAAAATCATCAGCTGGTGAGGGGAATCCAGCAGGAACAGAGAGGTCAGCTAGCTTGATTTCATCCAGATTAAGTTCTTTAAAATTATGAAATGAGAGTTTTTGTTCTGTATTTTTTTTAGGTATTTTCATGTGTATAAAATAAACACTTTTTTGCAATACTCTATCAATTGTTAAGTAATACTTTTAATCAGTTTAGTAAAGAAAATTTTCTTATTAGGTTGAGATTATTGAAGGATAAATTTTGAGTCTTTATTATTAATCTTTATAAAATACAAGCCTTTTTTAAGTGTACTTAAATCAATTCTAGTGATTTGATTTTTTTTATTTTTTGTTAGTACTTTCTTCCCAAGTGTATTGATAATTTTGATATCACCCATGATATAGCTATCTATAGTTAGGATTCTGCTTGTTGGGTTAGGGTAGATATTGAATTGAGGTATATTAGTATATATAGTATTACTTATTAATAATGAATCACTACTAAAAAAGCTTAATCCTCCTGAATAATTACCAATTAATAAATCAGGTTTCTGATCATTATTAACATCTTTGATTGCAATCATATTCTTTCCGCCTTCATTTGTATTTAGTACACTTAAAGAGTCAAATCCTCCATTCAGATTATTGTCAATATTATCAAATACATATGTCTCTCCAGTATAAGAACCTACATAAAGTTCATAGATTCCATTATTGTCATATAATGTAGGTGTGCTAAAGCCTGCACTTATGATATTACTTTCAATATCAATACCTCCAAAATTTGAAATTACTGTATCAAAAATAGGATTTGTTGATGTACCTGTATTTTCACAATAATTTATTGTTCCTGATTGTTCCCCAATAATAATATCAAGTAAACCATCTCTATTGACATCAATTAATTGGGGGCTAGCAAAATAACCAACATCAATATTTTTATATTCTGCTTCTGCCAGAATAAAACTAGAAGTAATAAAGCCAGTATTTGTAAAGAAGTGTAGTTTACCATTAGCATCTCCTAGAATCATATCATCATGAGTATCTCCATTTAAATCTCCAAATGTAGGAGAGAGATTTAAAGCTGGTATATTAAGATTGATATTAAGGTTTATATTGGATATATTCTGCCAATCCCTATCAATAAGTTCAAATGAAGGAGTGTCTGGCGTTCCGTTATTTTTAAATAAAGCTAATGATGATCTTGGATTTCCACCTATTTGGTGATATCCATAATTTCCTACAATAATATCATCTAATCCATCATTATTATAGTCATAGAATACTGGGTAGCTTCCAGATCCTAAATCTATCATTTCATCTTGAAGAAAATTTTTCTTGAAGAAATTAAAATCAGCATTTG
Source organism: Flavobacteriales bacterium (assembly GCA_018675825.1). Taxonomy (GTDB): domain Bacteria; phylum Bacteroidota; class Bacteroidia; order Flavobacteriales; family BACL11. Next base: position 5,071 of record JABGXK010000250.1, read on the forward strand.
TATTGGTCCCCGTATTATTAAACAGCCAACAGCTTTCAAAGTTTTCAGAGTTGTTTTCACTATTAGAGGTTACAACTAGATCTTTTATGCCATCATTAGTTACATCCAAATAATAAGCAGCGGGGAAGATATCCATATTAGCCTCAATAGTATTCAAATGATTTGCTGGAAAGATAGAATCAACAGATATCATATTTGCATATGAACTATCTCCACCATTAACTAATAAATTAAGATTGTTAAAGCTAATGTCACCAAGTATAAGATCTTTATCTTGGTCATTATCTATATCTATTGCTAATATGGTAGAGCCAGCATGTTTTTGCTTAGAAGTATGATTGTTTATTATTGGAGGACATTGACAGTTGAGACAATTAAGAGTATAGTTATTTAATCCTTCATAAAAATTTCCCCAGCAGCTTTCTTCTAGTTGAAATGCAATTGTATCACAGTCTCCTTTTAATTCAATCGCCATATTTCTGTGGTATTCTATAAATCCACCAGTAATTTTAAATGTTAGTACATCTAAATCTCCATCATAATCGATATCTGCTATTGCAGGAATGTCAACTGCACTAATAAAAATATTTAGTGGAATTGGTCCGCCATAATCACTCCTTACTAGAGTGTCAACAAGACTAAAACTAAGTGATGTTGTTGAAGTGTTTTTAAAAATAGCAAATCCACCACTTGAGTAAGTATAAATATCATTTTTTCCATCGCAGTTGTAATCTGCAAGAATTATCCAATCATGAAGCTTAGGAAATAATTCTCTATAATCTGGAGCAAAAATATATTGTCCATTTTTTTTAATATAAGGAATAAGTTTGTTTCCAGTTTTGTCAAATATTAAGAGATCTTTTACACCATCAAGATCAAGATCTATTTCGTGAAATTGTGCAGAGTTAATTCCGCTTGCCCATGCATTTTTAAGTGTTATGCCATTTTCAGTAACATTTATTGACGTATCTCTAAAAAATTGTGTTTGACTAAATACTATGTTATTAGTTACAATTGAAACCAGGATAATAATGATAGCTTTTTGCTTCATAATTTTCTTTAATTTGTACAAAGATATTAATAAGTTGAGTAAACAATGGTTTACCTATATTTAAATCTTATATAAAAAGTCTTTGGATATATTGATTTCAATACTGAAAGAATTATAATATTTAGGATGAAAAGATTATATTTGCCGACTCTAAAAAATTAATATTATGCAAAATAGAAATTTTATAAAGATACTTGCTATTGTTTTTACATTAATATGTATATATCAGTTATCTTTTACGTGGAAAGTTAATAGCGTTGAAAATGATGCTTTAGAATTTGCTTTAAATCCTTCTCAAGACACTGTTCTTTTTGAGAAAGCAAAAGCATTTCGTATTACTTCTGAGCTGGATACGATTGAAGCCTATAAAAAGGTTTATCTAGATGATATTAGTTCTAAAACAGTATATGATATTTTTATTGCAGATTATACTTACTCACAATGTTTAGAAAGAGAAATAAATTTAGGTCTTGACCTTAAAGGTGGTATGAATGTTACTCTTGAGGTTGTGGTAGCTGATGTTATTAAAGAACTTGCAAATAACAGTAAGGATGAAGTATTTAGAGCTTCTATGTCTAATACGTTAAGTGCTCAAGAGAATAGTCAAGATAACTTTGTTAATTTATTTGCTTCAGAATATGAAAAGCTTGCTCCAACTCCAAATAAAGGTTTAGCAGTTCTTTTTGCTTCTCAATTAAAAGGTACTATAAATTTTGATGATAGTAATGAAGACGTTATAGCTGTTCTGGAGGCTGAAGTACTAGATGCTATTGAAAGAACTTTTAATATACTTCGAAGTAGAATTGATAGATTTGGAGTTACACAGCCTAATATACAACGCCTGAAACCATTGGCATCTGGAAGGATACTTGTTGAGCTTCCAGGAATTGAGGATACAGAAAGAGCAAGAAAACTTTTACAATCTACTGCCCAACTAGGGTTTTGGGAAACATATGAAAATAAAGAGATATTTTCGGCTTTAGAGAATATTAATGCATATCTAAGAGAGAATAATTTAGTTAATGATTCTATTTTAACTGTTAAAAATGATAGTGAAGATTTATTAACTATTTTAGATTCTGATATTGAGGATGATGTTGTTAAATTAGAGGAAGAAGGGGGTCTTCTTTCAGACTTAAAAGAAGGAACTGATTCATTGAGTTCTGATTCTTTAGGATTATTATCTTTTGCAGATTTTGCACTTGAAAACCCATGGTTTGGAGTTGCAAGACCACAGTATGATCAGGAAGCTGGTTTTTTAGATGGTCCTGTTGTAGGTACTTGTGCAACCAGAGATACTAAAACTATAAATGTTTATTTAAAGGATCCTGAAGTTATTAAATTTTTACCTCAAGATGTTAAGTTTGCCTATACTATTAAGCCTTTTGATTTAGCAAATGAATATGTTCAGCTAGTTGCATTAAAAGTGACAAATCGTAATGGAAAAGCTGCGATGGAAGGAGATGTTGTAGAAGATGCCTCTCAAGCACTAGATCAATATAATAAAGCTGAAGTATCAATGTCAATGAATAAAGAGGGATCAAAACAATGGAAGAAGATAACAGGTGATAATCAACCTAAACCAGATCAAAATATACCTGGTAGATCTATAGCTATTGTTCTTGATGGATATGTTTACTCTTATCCTACTGTTCAAAATGAAATATCTGGAGGAAGATCATCTATATCTGGTCAATTCACAATTGCTGAAGCAAAAGATTTAGCTAACATTTTGAAATCAGGTAAATTACCTGCTCCAGCTGAAATAGTTGAAGAGGCAATTGTTGGTCCTGCATTAGGAAAAGAGGCAATTAGTTCTGGTCTTACATCTTTTATATTTGCTTTATTAATTGTCTTGTTTTATATGATTTTTTATTATAATAGAGCAGGAGTAGTTTCAAATGTTGCTCTATTAGCTAATATATTCTTCATATTTGGAACAATAGTATCCATTGGCACTGTACTTACTTTACCTGGAATTGCGGGAATTATATTAACAATTGGTATGTCTGTTGATGCAAATGTCCTTATTTATGAGAGAATTAGAGAAGAACTTACTAATGGTAAAGGGATAAGATTAGCTATCTCAGATGGTTATGATAGTGCTTATAGCTCCATTATTGATGCCAATGTTACAACTCTTTTGACTGGTATTATCTTGTATACTTTTGGAACAGGACCTATTAAAGGATTTGCAGCTACTTTAGTTATTGGTATTATAACTTCATTATTTGCTGCGATATTTATTACTAGGTTAATAATTTCTTGGCGTTTGAATAAAGGTAAAAAGATGACATTTTCATCTAAACTTACTAAAGGTGCATTTAAAAATATAAACATTAATTTTATTGGTTTAAGAAAACGTTTCTATATTTTATCTTTGATTGTTATCATATTAGGTTTAGGTACCATATTTACTAAAGGATTACAGTTAGGGATAGATTTTAATGGCGGAAGAAATTTTATTGTACGTTTTGATGACTCTCTTGATCTTAAAAATCTTAAACCTAATCTTAATGAAGATATAAGAAAAGCATTAAGTAGTGTTTTTATTGATAGTACTGGTCTTAAATATCCACCACAAGTAAAAACCTTTGGAGATGATAATCAAGTTAAAATAAGTACATCATATATGATAAAGAGTAAGGATCATAAAGCGGCTACAGTGATTGTTGAAAATAAATTAAATGAAGGGCTCTCAGTAATTAGTTTAGAAGA
>JABGXK010000251.1 GCA_018675825.1 Flavobacteriales bacterium
ATATTTTTTGCCTTTCTCATTATTTGTTAGATATTTTTCCTTCTAAAATAAAACTTTCAAGATTTTTGTTGATTAGTTTTTCTGTATATTTCTGAATCATTAACCCCGCTATGGGTGCTGCCCATTTTGATCCAAAACCTCCATTTTCTATATATACTGCTATAGCTATTGTAGGTTTATTCTTTGGAGCAAAAGCGATGAATATTGAATGGTCTTCACCATGAGGATTTTCAGCAGTACCAGTCTTTCCACACATACTAATACTATCAGAAAATATATTATGTGCAGTTCCGTCTGTACTTTTTATTGCATTCTCCATTCCATTAATAATAATTTCAAAGTTTTCAGGCCTAACAGAAGAGAATTTTTTTCTTATATATGTACTGTCAATATTTTTCTTTCCCTCTATTGATTTTATTATATGAGGGGTATAGTAGTATCCTCTATTTGCAATTATTGCTGTAATGTTTGCCATCTGTATTGGGGTTAATAAAAGTTCTCCTTGCCCTATTGCCATTGATATTATTGTAGATGAATTCCAGCTCTTTCTTCCATAGTATTCACTGTAGTATTTGTATTCAGGTAGCATACCCTTTTCTCCACTAACAAAGTCATTATTCATCCACTCTCCAACACCAAAACTATTTAAATGGGTACGCCATATTTTATATGATTGTTCTGTACTATCAAACTTTTTAAATAGATCTGAGAATGTTTTACAGAAATATGTATTACATGAAATAGTAATTGCCTGTTCTAAGTTAGTTCGAGATTTATGAGGATGGCATTTTAATATTTTACCCTTTTCATATTCATAACCCCCATTGCATTCATAATATTTATTTTTATACAGGACACCTTCTTCCAGTGCTATTAGGCCATTTAGCAGTTTGAAGATTGATCCAGGAGGATATCGCCCAGATAGTGCTCTGTTAAATAATGGTTTCTTATTATCTAAGATTAATTTTTGAAAATTTTTAGATCTTCCTCTTCCTGAAAGAACTTTAGGGTCATATGAAGGTGATGAAATTAGTGATAATATTTCACCACTATTTGGCTCTATTGCTACTATTGCTCCTTTTTTGTTTTTCATTAATTGTTCTCCATAATTTTGGAGATTAATGTTAATAGTTGAATATATATCTAGCCCTGAAATAGGTAGTGTGTCAAATTTACCTTCTTGGAATCGACCCTGTTTCCTGTTATACACATCAACTAATGTTATAGACATTCCTTTTTCTCCTCTTAGCTCTTTCTCATATCCTGCTTCAATTCCTTTTACACCATATAGATCTCCATTATTATAATATTCCTCTTTTTGCACTTTTTGTGCATTAACCTCGCCTAGGTAGCCAATTAAATGTGCAGCAGATTCTGTTGAGTATTTACGTGTATTAACTGTTTGTAAAAAAAATCCTGGAAATTGGAAAAGCTTTTCTTGGAGTTTACTTGCTTGTTTAAAATTGATTTGTTTTTGAAATATACTAGCCTTGTATTTTGAATAGTTTTTGATTTCACTTAATCTTTCTCTGAATATATTTACATCAATATTAATGAGTTCACATAAATTAAGAGTATCAAATTCTTTTACTTCTCTTGGGATCACCATTAAATTATAGGAAGGTATATTGGAAACTATAAGATTACTATCTCGGTCATGTATTAAGCCTCGCACTGGAGTTAATACATCATATCGTAATGCATTATTATTAGCAGAAAATTTATAATTGTCATTTAAAATCTGTATTCTGAATAATTGTACAATAAAAATAAATGAAATTAAATAAAATAAAATAAGTATAACTTTATATCTTTTTTGAAATTTATTCACGACTTAAAAAAGAATAATTGAGTGATAGAAATAATTATTGTAGTAATTATTGTACTAGCAATTATTTTCAATAGAATTTGGAAATCTAATGCAACATGTTCTAAAATAAATAATATTGTGTGATGTATAAGAACCAAGATAAATGAAAATAAAATAAATGATTTAGCACCAATCTTCTGCATAACTAATTCATCAGTTTCTTCAATGATATTATGAGGTATTGTAATTTTAGATATTGGAGATTTAAGGAGTACTAAAATCAAGCAAGCACTTGAGTGTATTCCTAAAGTTCCTGAGAATAAATCTATCAAGAAGCCTATAATAAAAGCATAAAATAATAAAAACCATTTTGGTATTTTGTAAGGCATTATTATCAAAATAATTAAATATATATATGGATTTATGTATGATGCAAATAATATTTCATTTAGTATATAGATTTGAATAATCAAATAAATTGGAAGCATAAAAATATATTTGATTATTTTTTTATTCATGTATTAATGATTCAAGATTTAGTTGTTCTATAGATTCTTCTGATTTCACTACATAAACATATTTCACTTGATTAAAATCGGTAAAGAGATCAATTATTATGTCTTTATTGCCTGTTTCGCTATTTTCCTTAAATGATTTTATAGTACCTATATTTATTCCAGCTGGAAATATAGTGCTATATCCATTTGTTATTATAGTATCACCTATTACCGTCTTAACATGATTTGGTATGTTTTCAATATTTGCAATTTTATAATTAAACCCACTCCATTTTAATGAGCCGTAATTATTTTGTTTTTTAAGACATATACTAATTGCTGATTTTTTATTCAATATAGATATTATTAATGAGTAATTATTACTTGTAGAATGCACAACACCGATAACTCCATTTTCACATATTACTCCCATTCCTTCTTTAATGCCGTGCTTTTCCCCCTTACTTATTGTTAGATAATTGTTTCTTTTAAAAATAGAGTTATTAATAATTTTAGATGAAATATAATTGAATTTTTTTTCATCATCTCTATCCTTTATCTCATTATTACTTATTCTATTATATAATTTAGAGTTTTCATTTAATAATTGATTATTAATAGTCTGAAGTTTAAAATACTGGGTTATATTATTTGATATTTGGTATACTTTTCCTGTATACTTATTAGTATTTGATAATATTATATTGTTTTGAAAAGAATTGTGTTTAAGATATAGATTAATAGAATATCCTTCTAATAATAGAAATATAATCAGAAAATTATACATTCTTATAAAACGTAGTAGATTCTGCATATTATTTAATATCCTATCTTATTAAGAAGGTGTAGTTTTCAGTATTTTTTAAAGCAATACCGGTTCCTCTAGCTACTGCCCTAAGAGGATCTTCCGCAACATATACTGGTAATTTTGTTTTTTTAGATATACGTTTATCTAAACCCCTCAACATAGAGCCTCCTCCAGTTAAGTATAGTCCTTCATTATATATATCTGCTGAAAGTGCTGGTGGTGTTTGAAATAAAGCACCCATTACCGCTTCTTCAATTTGTTCTATAGAATTATTAAGTGCTCCAGCAATTTCTTTATAGGTTACAATTACTTCCTTAGGAATTCCACTCATTAGATCTCTACCGTGAACTGCATAATTTGGGGGTGGATCATCTAATTCTGTTAGTGCTGAACCGACATTTATCTTAATTTGTTCGGCCATTATATCACCAACGGCAATATTGTGTCGAGTCTTCATATAGTTTTGGATGTTATCAGTAAATTCATCTCCAGCTACTCTTATTGACTTGTCACAAACAATTCCTCCAAGGGAAATAACAGCAATTTCTGTAGTTCCTCCTCCTATATCAATAACCATATTTCCTTTTGGTTCTAAAACATCGATACCTATTCCAATGGCTGCTGCCATAGGCTCCATAATAAGCCATACTTCTTTAGCTCCAGCGTGTTCAGCAGAATCTCTAACTGCTCTTTTTTCTACCTCTGTAACTCCTGATGGTATACATACAACCATTCTCCATGCAGGTGAGAAAAGAGTTCTTTTTCTAGGAATCATTTTAATGAAGCCTCTAATCATTTGTTCAGAGGATTGAAAATCTGCTATTACTCCATCTTTAAGAGGTCTTAGAGTTTCAATATCTTTATGGGCTTTGCCATGCATTTGTTGTGCTCTTTTACCAATTGCAATGATCTCTCCAGTTCTTACATTTTTAGCAACTATAGAAGGTTCATCAACAACAACTTTATCATTATGTATAATTAATGTATTTGCAGTTCCTAAGTCAATTGCTATAGCTTCTTGCATGAAGTCAAAAAATCCCATATATTTATTTTTTTAATGTTTAAAGTGTCTTATACTTGTCATTACCATACTTAAATCATTATCATCACAATAGTCTATTGATAAATTATCTTTAATAGATCCTCCAGGCTGAATTACTGATGAAACTCCTGCTTTATTAGCTAGTTCTACACAGTCAGGAAATGGAAAAAAAGCATCAGAAGCCATTACAGATCCAACTAGATTCATATTAAAATTCTTAGCTTTATCAACTGCTTGTTTTAGTGCGTCTACTCTAGATGTTTGCCCAACACCACTTGCGAGAAGTTGTTTTTTGTTTACAAATACAATAGTATTTGATTTGGTATGTTTACAAACTTTTGAGGCAAAAACTAAATTTTCAAGCTCTTCTTGTGAAGGAGCTTTTTTAGTTACTGTTTTCATAATTGAAACATTATCAGTAATTAAATCTTTATCTTGAAATAGAACACCATTTAATATGGTTCTATATTGTGTCTTTGGTAAATTTATATTTTTTTGTTTTAATAATACCCTTTTTGTTTTAATTTTTAATAATTCTAACGCTTCCTTTGAAAAACCTGGAGCAATTAACACTTCATAGAATAGTTGATTAATCTCTTTTGCAGTTTCTATATCAATCTCTCTATTTGTAATTAAGACACCCCCAAATGCAGAAACAGGATCTCCAGATAGGGCATCTTTAAATGCTATTCTTAAGTTTTCTCTGCTGGCAATTCCACAGGTGTTATTGTGTTTTAAAATAGCAAATGTTGATTCTTTAAATTCTGAAATTAAATTTACTGCAGAATCTATATCAAGTAGATTATTATATGATAGTTCTTTACCATTTAACTGTTCAAATATTTCATTAATATTTCCGAAAAAGAGTCCTTTTTGATGTGGGTTCTCCCCATATCTTAATTCAATATTTTCCTTTTTACTTTCTTTAAATATAGGTTTATTTTCACTATTTAAATAATTAAATATTAAAGTATCATAATGTGATGATAAATCAAATGCATCTGCAGCATATTTTTTTCGAGTATTCATATTTGAATACGGTCCTTCTTTTTCTAACTTTTCAAATAAATCAGAGTATTGATTTTTTTGTGAAATAACTACAACATCTTTAAAATTTTTTGCAGCAGCTCTTATTAATGAAATTCCTCCAATATCAATTTTTTCAATAATTTCAGAATGACTTTTAGTATTTCTTACGGTCTCTTCGAATGGGTATAAATCAACTATTACTAAATCAAATTCTGGAATATTATATTTTTTTAGTTGTTTATTATCTTCTTGATTTTCTCTTCTTGATAAAATACCTCCAAAAATATTTGGATGTAAAGTTTTCACTCTACCCCCTAATATAGAAGGATAAGTAGTAAGCTCTTCAATCTTATTTACATTAACATCTAGTTTTTTTATAAAATCTTCAGTGCCTCCTGTTGAGTAAATCTTAATATTAAATTCTGATAGTTTTTTAATTATATTTTTA
>JABGXK010000252.1 GCA_018675825.1 Flavobacteriales bacterium
ATACCTGTATTGGCAATCTGACAAAATGGATTCATACTATGCCAAAGAATGTCATATGAACCACCCCTCGCTGAACCACACCATAATAAAACCTACCTTATCAAACCCCCGTATCCGTTCATATATAAAGTCTAAAGTAGATTAGTTGTGTGTAGTGATGTTATGGAAAAAGTCCCCTTATATATATAACGCCTTAAACGAACACAGATTTTTCAACCTTAAATCTCAACCCAAAACACCTTTTAGGGGGCGTACCCTTCAAATAAAAGACACTCACACATAGTTAGATTATTTTTTGTAAGTTCCTGTATGAAACGCCTCTGGTTCATATTACTTCTATTAACAATCTTCTCTTGTGAGGATAAAAAAGATAGTGATGATTCTGATTCTCAAGACCCTTCTGTATCCATCCTTTCACCAGCAGACAATGCTGAAGTTTGGGGTACAATAAAAATTAAAGTTTTCGCGGAAGATAATAACGAAGTTAAAAGAGTAGAATTATTTGTTGATGGTGATACTTTAAGTACTGATTTTGTTAAACCTTACAGCTTTGATTGGAATACAACTAAACATACAGATAATAATATTATAAATATATTAGCCGTTGCTTATGATGATGCTGAAAATTTTAAAACCAGTAGTATTAATGTAAAAATTAAAAATGCAGCAAACCCAGACTCATTGCTCCCGACAATTGAAATCCTATCACCTGCCAACAATGCTGAAGTTTGGGGTACGATAAAAATTAAAGTTTTCGCGGAAGATGATAATGAAGTTAAAAGAGTAGAATTATTTGTTGATGGTGATACACTGGGACAAGACCTCACTAAACCCTATGAATTTACATGGAATACTACTTTTTTTGATGATAGCAAGCTTGTAAACATATTAGCAGTTGCATATGATTACGCAAATAATTTTAAAACCAGTAGTATTAATGTTGAGATTCAAAATACTAGTCATGCTCCAAACCCTGTCACCTTATCTTTAAAGAGCTCCACTGAAAATACCGCAACATTTGAGTGGACAAAATTTGCTGATGGCCATTTTAAAGAATATCGTTTATATCGAAGTGCTGATGAAAAAATAGATACGTCCTCTACTTTAATTTTTAAAACTGATGATATCAATGCACTGACTTATACTGATACCTTAGACCTATTCAGCCATGCTTACGCCCTCTATATTTTTAGCGAAAGCATGCTTTACTCACCAAGTAATATTCAAACATATGATAATTTTTATGCTCCTAACATTTCAAATACAATCGTATTAAATGACCAAGATATAACCTTACAGTGGACAGATAATACATATGTTGAAGATGGCTTTGAAGTTTATATATCTGGAAGTGAAAATGGAGATTATATTAAAAAAGGACAAGTTGCAACCGATATCACTGAGTTCACCCTTGATAGTTTAATGTATGGAAGTGACTATTATGTTAAGGTTAGAGCTTTTAAGGATTCTATTTTCTCTAATTTTTCATCTTCAATCCAAACAAGAACAACTTTCAGTGCACCATCTGAACCAGTTTTAAGCATTATTGACTATCAAACAATTAAACTTGAATGGCAAGATAACTCAAGCTTTGAAGATGGTTATAAAATTGAACGACGAGTCTCTGGTAATGAATACATCTTAATAGCGACTGTTGATTCAAATATTGTTAATTATTCTGATAATACTGTTACCAGTTACGACTCAACATTATCTTATCGTTTAAGTGCATTTACTGATTTAAATCAATCAAATACAGCAAGTAATCAAACCTATTTTGGCTTTGCACCTTCTAGCCTTAGTGTAAATCAATTAACAGAAACCAGCGTTGAAATCAATTGGCAGGACAATTCAAGTTTTGAAGAAGGATTTATAATTGAAAGAAATGTAAATGAGTTAGGATACGTTGAAGCTGGTACAGTAAGCAGTAATATCGTTAGTTTTACAGATACAGGCTTAAACTCATCCGATAAATACATATACCGAGTTAAAGCTTATGCGAGTGATAAAGTTTCAACTTACACCGATTCTTCTAACTTTGAATTTGAAACAGTTGGTTATATTTACATTTCGAATGCTGGAAATGATTTTACAGGAAATGGTACCGTTAATTACCCCTATGAGACTATCCAAAAAGGTATCAATGTTGCCAGTACGGGTGATATTGTGTTGCTTTCTGATGGCACCTATCTAGAGTCAATTAATTACGATAATAAATCAATAACGGTAGCGAGTCATTATATTGTTGATGGTTTAGAATCACACATTAGTAATACCATAATTGATGGAGAATATCGACGTAGGGTTGTAAATATTAGTGGAAATAGTTCAGTGCTTAAAGGATTAACCATCACTAAAGGTAATAGCGGTGAAGGTAGTGGTATCTATGTTGATTATTATTCATCACCAATTATAGAAAATTGTAATATTGTTGCAAATGGAGGGATAAATATAGATATGACGTCAGGAAACGGTGCAGGCGTATATATAGGCTCTAACGCCTCACCCGTATTTAATAATTGTAAAATAGAAAATAATAAAATTTTTAGAAATAGCAATGTTTATGGTGCAGGTGTTTTTGTAGAGAATGGTGCCAATGTAATTTTTAGAAATTGTTCTATATCTGAGAATGAAAATAATCCATCAAACCATGAAAGTGATGGTGCTGGTATTTATTTTGCTGGTTCCTCATTAATAATTTATGATTCTGAAATAAATAAGAATTATATCACGATAACAAGTGGAAATTCTTCTCAGGTACGTGGAGCGGGAATTTATATGAGTGAAGGTGAACTATATTTAGAAAATTCAACCGTATCATCAAATAAATTTGATTCTTCTAATGGTAATCAATCTTTTGGTGGTATCTATGCCAGAAGCCAAGCAGTTGAAATTATTAATTCAACCATTAATGATAATAGTGATGGTGGTGTTTATTCTGGACCATATTCAAAATATACTAATGCTACTATTTCAGGCAATGCAACTAAAGGTATTTACACTAATAATAATTCAACAATCACTAACAGTGTCATTTCAAATAATACTAATTTTGGATTATACGTAGAAGGTTCTGGCTCAAGTATCGAGAATACAACAGTTACGTATAATGGAACTGGTATATATGCATATGAGGCCACCCTTTCTTTAATGAATACTATCAGTTATTTTAATACAACGAGTCAGATTGATGGCTCTTCAGGTAGCACGATTACAATTGATTATTCAGACATCCAAAATGGTGTAAACTATGGCTCTTGGGCAACAGGCACTGGAAATATAGATGAGAATCCGTTGTTTAATAGTACAACTGACTACCATTTAAGCACTGGTTCGCCTTGTATTAATTCTGGAAACATTGATGCTAATTTTAATGATGTTGATGGTTCAAGAAATGATATGGGTGCTTACGGAGGCCCTAAAGGTAACTGGTAGTAATTTCCCCCACTTTTTCAACCTAAAATCTTAATCCAAAACACCTTTTAGGGGGTGTACCCTTCAAATAAAAGGCACTCCCACATATATAGACTATATTTTGTAAGTTAAGCTAAGCTTTAAACCAAAGGAGCTCTTTATGAAAAAAATTGCTATACTTTTATTATTAATCGCAACTATTAGTGCTGACCAACTAAAAGTCCCTTCAGCATATTCTACAATTCAAGCAGGTTTAAATGCTGCAAGTAGTGGTGATACTGTATTAGTAGCAGCTGGTACTTATAAGGAAAATCTTATTATCGATAATTCTAATAGAGCTACAATTTTTATTATTGGAAATGACAAATCTAATACAATTATCGACGGTAGTAACATTAGAACAGTTGTAATTATCAAGGGGGGGTCTGCAACAATAAAAAATTTTACAATTCAAAATGGATACCAAGAAGGAAATTTTTTTATAGAACAATTAGGTTTGAACACTTCAGCTGGGGGCATATATGGAAATAACTCTAACCTAAACCTAGATAACCTAATTATTAAAAATAATTACGGTGAAGATGGTGGCGGAATTTTAATTGATTATAGTGAAAAAAATGTATTATCAAATTTAGACATTAGGAATAATACAACTCGTATTGCAGGTGGTGGAATTAAAATGAGATACTCAGGAGTTAAAATGAAGAATGTTCTTGTTGCAGAAAATAGAGCAACATCAACTGATAGGGCAGGAATTGCTTTAACCAATTGTAATAATGGTATTGAATATCATGAAGTTGAATTAATTAACCTTACAGTTGTAAATAATATTATGGATTTGGATGATGGGTATAATGGAAAGTCTTGGGCCAATGGAATTTATACTAACGAATGTCGGTATAGTTTAAAAAATAGTATAATTTGGGGTAATGATGATTTACAAATAATAAATAAAGGAAATGGTATTCAAGGTAAACCTATTTCAAGTACAATTACATATTCAAATATTGAAGGTGCTTACACTGGCACTGGGAATATTGATTCCAACCCTAAATTTATGAAAGTAATTACCACTGGTGATGAAGAAAGTGATTACCATTTAAAAGATTCTTCTCCAGCAATAGGCGCAGGTACAGCTACTGGAGCTCCAACAACTGACATAGAAGGAAACCCAAGACCAAACCCAGCTGGTTCAAATCCAGATATGGGAGCTTTTGAGAATAAATGGGGTACACCCCAAAATGCAACTCCTGTAATTACTGCAGTGAGCGATGTAACAATCAATGAAGATGAGTCCTATTCCGATACGCTCAGAGCCACTGATGAAGAAGGTGATGCAATTACTTATTCTGCGTCTTCAGATACAAGTGCTGTCACAGCTTCTATTACTGACTCAATTCTTACTCTAATGCCAAACGCCAATTGGAATGGAGTGGCTAACATCAAGGCTTATGCTTCAGATGGTAGTTCAAAAGATTCCACTTCATTTAAAATAACCGTAACGGCTCTTAATGACCCTCCAACAGCTTTTGAATACATTACGAGTGCTAGAGATACTGCAATTATATCATCCAACTTGGAAAAAACTTATGACCTTGAATGGACTCCAAGCTATGATGTTGAAGGTGAGACTATAACTTATAAGGTATATATCTCACTTGGTGAGTATGACCAGTCACAATTATTTTACGATGATACTACAGTAACTAAAATACAAATTCCTTATAGTGAACTTAATAATAGAATTTTTGAAGGTGGCATGCTTGGGACTTTTTGGAATGACGTGGTAAGAGGTAGAACGGCTTTAACGGTTAAATTTAAAGTAATAGCATTTGATGATTCTTACCAGCAATATGCAGGAGCAAATCAAAATGCAGATGATAGAGAATTATATATCAATCGTTATGATTATCTATCTGTAGAGGGTGTAGGAATCCCAACAGAGTTTGCGTTGCACGAGAACTACCCAAACCCTTTCAACCCTACCACCACACTTCGTTTTGACCTACCAGAGGTAAGTAACATAACACTGACTATTTTCAATATGTTAGGTCAGAAGATTAGAACCTATGATATGCAAAGTGCTGCTGCTGGTTACCATACATTAAAGTGGAATGCGACCAATGATTATGGAGACCCTGTAGGTGCTGGAGTATATTTATATCAACTTCAGACAAAAGACTTTGTTAAGACACGAAAGATGGTCTTACTTAAGTAGTTGAGCCACTTATTAGATGATATAATTAAGTTGGTTGATTCAGACCCTGAAGTTGGGTTTTATATCACTAAATATATTTTAAGTAATGATGAAAAAATTCAGAGCTTTCTTGATAAGCATGAATTAGAGCCAGTACTTTTTTATCCTTTAGGAAATATATTCTATTTTGTAAATCTTTCTGCTGATCAGAGAAAAGAGACCCAAAGATTTAAAAAAAATAAATCCAATATTAAATATTTAGAACAAAATATCACATTGATGGGTTTAAAGACTGATGATGAATTATTAAAACTCCTGTAAGTAAAAAAGAAAACTATTGAAGAAATTATTTCCAGAAATGAAGAGATTTTGGATTTTCCAAGACCTGAACGTTATAATGATAAAACCATATTTAAAGAGAAACTTGTGGACGTCTTTCAACTCCTATTTATTGCTGGTAAGGGACAGACAGAACAGATAAATATTTTATTGGATTTATTTGAGCAAGAAGGGTTTGAAGATTATAAACAAGGCTGGAGTCAGGAAAGATTTGATAGAATCAGGAAAGGTTATCAAGAACCCACAATCAAAAGATTTAAAAGACTATACGGAAAATAAGCACTAAGAACTCTTCGCATTCCATTCCCTAATATTTAGCATATATCCTACTCAACTTTATCAT
>JABGXK010000253.1 GCA_018675825.1 Flavobacteriales bacterium
AATAATTCCTAATGTAATACATGTAAATAAAATTGATGTACCTCCCATGCTAATTAAAGGTAGTGTTTGTCCGGTAACTGGTAGTACTCCAACTGATACTAACATATTAACAAAAGCCTGAAACACTAAACTAAACATTAAGCCAACGCAAATTAACCCACCAAAAACACTTGATGTTTTTGAAGAAATTCTTAACGATCTATAAAATAAAATTAAATATAATAGAATTGGAAAAACAGCACCTAATATTAAACCATATTCTTCAATCATAATAGCAAAAATAAAATCTGAAGATGAATATGGTAAAATTTTTCTTTGAGTACTTTTACCTGGACCTAATCCAGTAATACCTCCATTGTGAACTGCAACTAGCGCTTGCTGCTGCTGATAGTCTTGATCTAACTTTTCAACATCACTGGAATTAAAATAACTATCAACTCGACTAACCCAAGTACTAGATCGTGGCATGATTTTACTTGATATCTCTGGCGCTGTTTTAGCTATTCCATATATTAATAATGCTCCAAAAAACCCAATACTAATAATTGCAGAAATATACTTGAAGTTAACTTTTGCTATAAACATAAGTATTAAACCATTTAGGAAGACTAATGCTGAGGTTGAAAAATTGTTTGGCAAAATTAAGGCACATATTAAAATTAATGGTGCTAAAATATATAATAGTAAATATTTAAAATCTTTTATTTCTATCCTGTATTTACTTAATTGTCGAGATATAAATAATAACACTGCTAACTTTGCAATATCTGATGGCTGAAACTGAAAACCAGCAATTGACAACCATCTTGAAGCTCCATTAACACTAACTCCTATAATAAAGACTAAGATTAATAATACAATACTTATAATAAAAGCTAAAACACCTATTTTGGCAAAATACTTAAATTTTATGTTATGAACCTGATACAAGAAAAATAGACCAATAAATAGTTTCATTAAATGACTAAAGAAAAAATCCCCAGCAGTACTATATACAACTAGCATTGAAAATAAACATAAGATAAAAACAACTCCCCAGATTACTTTGTCTCCTTTTAGGTTTAGATTTTTAAATAGCTTTAACATATAAATTACAATCCTCTTACCATTTTTTTAAAC
This sequence comes from Flavobacteriales bacterium, assembly GCA_018675825.1. Lineage (GTDB taxonomy): Bacteria > Bacteroidota > Bacteroidia > Flavobacteriales > BACL11. The sequence goes on from JABGXK010000253.1 coordinate 1,120, forward strand.
TCACTTCCTCTATGTTCAAAATTTTCAAAAAGATCAAAACTTGCACATGCTGGTGATAATAAAACTGCATCGCCAGTTTCAGAAAGATTGTAAGATTTTATTACCGCCTCACTCATGTCATTAGCTTGTTCTATAACAACTTTATTCTTAAATGCTTCTACTATTTTATCATTATTATCTCCTAAACAAATAATAGCTTTAAGATTCTTTTTATTAGCAACTTTAATTAATTCTGTATAATCATTTCCCTTATCAATACCGCCAATAATCCAAACAAAAGGTTTATTCATACTTTCTATAGCGTACCAAGCAGCATTAACATTTGTTGCTTTGGAATCATTAATAAAATCAACTCCGTGTACTGTTAAAACATACTCAAGTCTATGTTCTATATTCTCAAAATCAATTAATGATTCTCTAATCACATCATCTGAAACTTCAAAAACTCTAGCAGCCATTGCAGCAGCCATAGAATTGAAAATATTATGAGTTCCTTTTAGGGCTATTTTATTTATTGTCATTTTACTGTTATTTAAATTAATATTTATTTGATTATGTGAATAAAAACCTCCATCACTAGATATATTACTAGATAATGATATTGGTAGTTTTCTAGCTTTAGTTTTTATAGATTTTAATGATAAATCATCATTATTATATATTATATAATCTTTAGAATTTTGATTTAAAGTAATTCTTAATTTAGATTCTATATAATTAGAGAAATTACCTTTATAGCGATCTAAATGATCGGGAGTTATATTTAATAATATAGATATGTATGGTTGAAAATCTACTATATTATCTAATTGGAAACTACTAATTTCAAGAACAATATAATCATAATCTCTCTCTGATAAAGAATATGCAAAACTATTGCCAATATTCCCTGCTAGAAGAACATCAAAGCCAGCATTTTCTAAGATTTTTGAAATTAGTAAAGAGGTGGTTGTTTTTCCATTAGTTCCTGTTATAGCAATAATTTTTGCACTAGTAAAGCGAGAGGCAAATTCAATCTCCGAAATAATCTGAATATTTTTATTGTAAATTTCAATCATTATATCTGTATTATCAGATATCCCAGGGCTTTTAATAATTAAATCTGATGATAATATTTTGCTAGATGTATGACCATTTTCTTCCCAACTAATATTATAATGATTAAAGTTTGATTTATCACTAGCTTTTATGGCTTTACTATCAGACACAAAAACATTATAATTATGCTGTGAAGCTAAAATAGCAGCTCCAACACCACTAATACCAGCTCCTATTATTGATAACTTTTCTTGCACCTATCTTAATTTTAATGTTACTATTGTTAGTATAGCTAGCATAATCCCAACAATCCAAAATCTTGTTACAATTTTACTTTCGTGAATACCTAATTTTTGAAAATGATGATGTAATGGAGCCATTTTAAAAACTCTTCTTCCGATACCATATTTCTTTCTTGAATATTTAAAATACCCAACCTGTATTATCACAGATAAATTTTCAATTAAAAACACACCACATAGAATAGGAATCATCAATTCCTTTCTAATTAATATTGCTACAACAGCAATAATCCCCCCTAAAGAAAGACTTCCAGTATCACCCATAAAAACCTGAGCTGGAAATGAATTATACCACATAAATCCAACACATGATCCCACAAAAGCAGACATATATATAACTAACTCACCACTATCTGGGATATACATGATATTTAAATAATCAGCTGCTATTATATTTCCTGATACATAACAAAAAAGCACTAAAGTTGCACCTATAATAGCAGAAGTTCCAGCAGCTAAACCATCTAAACCATCAGTCATATTAGCACCATTAGAAACTGCAGTAATAATAAAAATTACAACTATAATAAATAATAACCATGAGTATTTACTCATTCCCTCACCCATCCATGCAGTTAAAGAGTGATAGTTGAACTCGTTATTTTTTAAAAATGGAATAGTTGTTTTAGACGATTTCTCAGCTATTTTCTCAAATCCAAATTCATCAGTATGCTGTATTTTATAATCAGCTATAGAAAGAGTGTCTCCAATATTTGCTAATCTTAATTCATTAACTTCAAAAGGACTTTCCAGTTTTTCTTTTATAGTAATATCAGGATGAAAAACCATAGCTAAGCCTACAATGATTCCTATACCTAGCTGTCCAAGAATTTTAAATCTACCAGCTAAACCATCTTTATCTTTTCTGAAAACCTTTATGTAATCATCAATAAAACCTATTATTCCTAACCATACTGTCGAAATAAGCATTATAAGAATATAAATATTATCTAATCTTGCAAACAAGAGTGTTGGAATCAAAATAGCAGATAAAATAATTAACCCTCCCATTGTTGGAGTGCCATCTTTTTTTTCTTCACCAGTTAAACCTAATTCTCTTACTTGTTCACCAATTTGTTTATTTCTAATTAGCTTTATAATACGACCACCAAAAACCATAGAAACGAGCAATGAAGTTATAATAGCTAAGGCTGATCTAAAGGAAATATAATGAAAAACTCCAGTTCCAGGTAAATTATAATTGCTTTCTAAAAATTCAAATAGATAATATAACATTAGTTTATGTTTAAAAAATTTAAAATTTGTTCTTTATCAT
>JABGXK010000254.1 GCA_018675825.1 Flavobacteriales bacterium
ACAAGGTTTATCTGCGGGAAGAGTACAGTCAGTAGCAGTTAGATTAATTGTAGAAAGAGAACAAGAAATTTTAAGTTTCACATCAACTGCTGATTTTAGAGTGATAATATTTTTAACTAATGAAAATGGAGATATTATAAAATCAGAATTGCCAAAGCGTTTTAATACTAAAGAAGAGGCGTATGATTTTATGCAGAAATGTCAGAATGCAAATTATATAATTGATAATTTAGAAAAGAAAGCAGCTAAAAAATCTCCAACTGCTCCTTTTACTACTTCTACATTGCAGCAAGAGGCATCAAGAAAATTAGGATTCTCAGTAAATCAAACTATGATGGTAGCTCAAAAACTCTATGAAGCAGGTAAAATTACTTATATGCGAACTGACAGTGTGAATTTATCCCAAGATGCTCTTGATTCTGCTAAAAATGAGATTATTAAGTTGTATGGTGAAGAATATGCCTTTAGAAGAATATACTCAAATAAATCAAAAGGAGCCCAAGAAGCTCATGAAGCTATTAGACCATCTTATATAAATAATAAAAATATAGATGGCGATTCTTCACATCAAAGATTATATGATTTGATTTGGAAAAGAACTATTTCTTCACAAATGGCTGATGCTAAGATAGACAGGACAATTGTTAAAATTAATTTATCAAATTCTGATCAGCAATTAGTTGCTAAAGGTGAAATCATAACATTTGAAGGTTTTATGAAAGTTTATCTTGAGGGGAAAGATGATGAGATTTCAAGTGAGAAAGGTGTTCTTCCTAAATTATTAGAGGGAGAAAAATTGACTTTATCAGAAGGCATTGCTACAGAACAATTTAGCAGGTATCCTGCTAGATATACTGAGGCAAGTTTAGTAAAAAAAATGGAGGAGCTTGGAATTGGGAGACCATCAACTTATGCAGCAACAATTACAACAGTTCAAAAAAGAGGTTATGTTGAAAAAGAATCAAGAGATGGAGAGGAGAGAATTGCTCAGTCAATAGAATTGAAAAATGGTAATCTAGAGTCCATTGAGGTTAAAACTATGTTTGGAGCAGAAAAGAATAAATTATTTCCAACTGATGTAGGTATAGTTGTTACTGATTTTTTGATTGAAAACTTTAAGGATATTATGCAATACAGTTTTACTGCTAGTGTTGAGGATGAATTCGATGAAATAGCTGAAGGAAAAAAAGTATGGAATGATATGATTGCTACTTTTTACACTAAATTTCATAATCAAGTTGAAATTGTTTCTGAAACTAAAGGAAAATCACTAGGGCAAAGAAGTTTAGGTATTGATGAAAAAACAGGTAATACACTTTATGCTAGAATTGGTCCTTTTGGTCCTATGATTCAGCTTGGTGAAAAATCTGAAGATGAAAATGCGCCAAAACCAAAGTACGCCTCTCTCGTTAAAGGTCAAGCTATTCAAACAATTACATTTGAAGAAGCAATGAAGTTATTTGATCTACCAAGAAATATAGGTAGTTACAAAGACGAAGATATTATTGCAGCAATTGGTAGGTTTGGACCATATTTAAGATATAAAGGTAAATTTACTTCAATTAAAAAAACTGACAATGAAGATCCATTAACAATAAAACTTGAGCGTGCAATTGAGTTAATTGAAATAAAAATTCAAGCTGATAAAGATAGGCTTGTAGCTAATTTTGAGGGTAATCCTCTTGTTCAGGTTTTAAATGGAAGATATGGTATTTTTATTCAAGTTTCTCCTGAAAAAGGAAAGAAGATAAATATTAAAATACCCAAAGATATTGATCCAAAAAAATTATCTCGTGAAGATTGTTTAGATTTGATGGAAAATCAAAGTAAAAAAACAAAATAAAAGAGCAAGATTATGATTGATTTAAAATCATATTTTTCACCACTTGAAGAAGATATTTATCAAAAAGATTTTAATTGGGAATCTACCCAGTTTGGTTCATTAGTTGGCTCATATAATTTAACTGAATTTCCAGAATTTAAATTCTTTGAAATAGCTGTTTTTAGTATAAGAGAATTTGAAGGTTCAGATAATGCTTCTTCTGATCAAAAATGTAAAATAAGAGAAGCATTATATCACTTGCATTTTGAGACGATGCCGAAAATCTGTGATCTAGGATATTTTAAATTATCTGAAAACAGAAAAGATACATTTAAGAATATTGAGTTAGTCTGTAAAGAACTTATTTATCAGGGTATTATTCCTATTGTTGTAGGTGGAGGGCATGATTTGACTTATGCCATTTATAAATCATATTCTAACTTAAAGAAAAGTATAACATTAACTTCAGTAGATAAAAAATTTGATATTGGCTTGAAAGATGATAAAATATCTAATCAATCTTTTTTTAGTAAGATCTTAGAAGCAAAACCAAATAGTTTATTTCATTATTCTAATATTGGCTATCAATCTTTTTTTGTTTCTCCATTAGCTGTTGATATGCTTAGCGATTTAAGTTTTGAAACTTTCAGATTAGGAGATGTGAGTTCTAATATAAAAGATATTGAGCCAATAATGCGCAATACTGATTTTTTAAGTTTTGATATATCTGCTATTAAACATTCCTATGCCAGTGCAAATATTTACAGTAGTCCAAATGGATTAACTGGAGAGTATGCATGTCAAATCATGAGATATGCAGGCTTGAGTGATAGGCTAAGCTCGTTAATTATTTGTGAGTATAATCAACTTTTAGATAAAAATGGTCAATCAGCTCAATTAATTTCTCAAATGATATGGTATTTTATTTTAGGATATAAATCAAGAAAAAATGAATTAAATCCTAATGTTAAGAATTGTATTAAGTATACTGTATCTTTTGAGGATGAGAAAAATGAGATTGTTTTTTATAAAAGCAACTTAAGTGCTAGATGGTGGATGGGTATTCCATATAAAAAACTAGATAATTCTCAATTAGATTGTTATTTTGTAGCATGTTCTTATAGTGATTATGAGCAAGCTAATAAAGGTGAAATTCCATTAAGGTGGATTAGAACTTACAATAAATTAGCTTAAGGATTACTATTTTTTTAGAAAATTAAATAGTATTAAAAGGGTAGTTTGTATGTGTAGGATTATCTTTTCTGTTAAAAATTGTTTAATTTAGCAGAAAATTTTAGATGTTTAACTTTTAAAATAACATGAAACAAACAATACTTCTATTATCATTTGCTTTATTTTTTACTGAATTATCCGCACAACAAGATGCACAGTTTAGTCAAAATATGTTTAATAAGCTTGCTAATAATCCCGGATTTGCAGGAAGTAATCAAGCGATTTCTGCTACAGGCTTGTTTCGTTCGCAGTGGACAGGATTTGAGGGCGCGCCAACTACAACCAATTTAAGTATTCATGCTCCCATAGATAGAATTCATGGAGGTTTAGGTTTAAGTGTAATAACTGAAGAAATAGCATCATTTGAAAACACTTCTATTCATTTGTCTTATGCATATCAAACTCAGCTTGGAACAGGTCAACTTGGTATTGGATTATCATTAGGTATGTATCAGAGTGGACTAGATGGTAGTAATTTAAATCCCTCGCAAACTGGTGATGCTGCAATTCCTACAGGTGAAGCAATGGGAAATGCTTTTGATCTTGGTGCTGGATTGTATTATAATACTCAGGATGTTTATTTTGGTTTGTCAACAGCCCATATTACCGAACCTGCTATTGATTGGTCTGATGGTCAAACTCAGCAACTTAAACAACATTATTTTCTAATTGCAGGTTCTTATCATGAATTAACAAGTTCATTATCATTAAATCCATCTATTTATTTAAAATCTGATGGTTCTTCTTCTCAGCTTGATATTAATACAAATTTGATATACAATAATAAGTTATGGGGAGGCGTTAGTTATAGAATAGATGATGGTATAGTATTGTTAACAGGATTAGAGATTATGAAAGATTTAAAACTTGGATTAGCTTATGATGTGGTTCTAAGTGAAATTGCTACAAATAGTTTTGAGGTTATGCTTGGATATAACTTTAATATCAAGGTAGATACTCAACTTAAGAAATACAAGAATCCTAGATTCTTATAAAAAAATATATTAACCCACTAATTTAAATTAGTGATAAATAGATAATTATGAAAAAAATAATATTACTTAGTTCGATAGTAGCCATATTATCATCATGTGGTAGTTCTGGCAATGGAGAGTTAATTGGTGTCCAAGAAAGAGAATTTTGGAATCCAACAGATCCTTATGGAATGGTTTTTATTCCTCAAGGGAGTTTTGTAATGGGACCATCAGATCAAGATGTTCCTTTTGCTAATGTTTCGGCTGCAAAAAGAGTATCTGTTGGTGCTTTCTATATGGATGAGACAGAAATCACAAATAATGAGTATAGACAATTTACTAGTTATGTTCGAGATTCTTTAGCTCATATTATGCTAGGTGAAGCTGGAATCGAAGGTCATCTAATTGAGGAAGATGAATTTGGTAATTTCTTAGATCCTGCTAGAATCAACTGGAAAATGAAAATTAGATGGAATGAACAGGAAGTCAGAGAGATATTAGAAGACGACATGTATCTTTCTTCTAACGAAAGGTATAACGGAGGAAGAGAGTTTGATACTAGAAAATTTATTTATGAATATCAGGTGTTAGATCTTCAGAATGCTTCCAATAAATCTAATAGAGAAGGTAATGCTTCAGGTAAAAGAGACAGAAGTGAGTTTTTATCTACTGTCTCAGTTAATATATATCCAGATACATTAGCATGGATGCATGATTATGCATATTCATTTAATGAACCATATACAAATGATTATTATTCTCATACTGCTTATGACGATTATCCAGTTGTAGGTGTTAGTTGGAAACA
>JABGXK010000255.1 GCA_018675825.1 Flavobacteriales bacterium
CACACAAATCACAGGAAAATTATTAGAAAAAACACCAACATATGTTGTGATAGAATGTAATGGTATAGGATATAAAATAAACATCTCACTACAAACATTCTCAGCTATTAAAGATGAGGTATGTAAATTATTTACGCATCTATCTGTTAAGGAAGACTCACATACTCTGTATGGTTTTTATGATAAGGGTGAACGTCATTTATTTCGAAATCTTGTAAGTGTTTCTGGAGTTGGACCCAGTACAGCTCAAGTAATTTTATCTACATATAATACATCTGAAATTGTCTTATACATCACTACTGCTGATGTTGCTGCAATCCAACATGTTAAAGGAATTGGAGCAAAAACAGCTCAAAGAATTATTATTGATTTAAAAGATAAAGTAGCTAAAGGCTTACCAAGCTCAGATATTTCGTTTGATTTGGACAATACAATGAAGACTGAATCGTTATCAGCACTACTAGCTTTAGGGTTTGCTAAAAAAGTTGCCGATCAAAAGATTGATAAAGTGCTAAAAGAGAATCCTGAAATTGATAGCGTTGAACAATTGGTTAAGATGGCTTTAAGTCAGATGTAGCCTATTATTAAATTAGACGATTTAACTTGAGTAAAAAAAATCAATATCTCTTACTTTTTATTATTCTATTTACATTATTTTTTAATGTAAGGAGTTATTCTATTTCTGTTATTGACAGCTCAGATAATAATTATAATCTACCTTATCCATATAATTCTAATTTTTCAAGTGGATTATTTATGAATAACCCTTCTAATTTTAACACTATTACTAATTATGATATAAATGGTAATCAGTATATTATTCAAAAAAGGTTAGGTAAATTTAATCTTAGGTTTCCTCAGATTTTGTCATTTAAGGAATATCAGGAATTTAAATTTAATAGTTCAATAACTAAATATTGGAATAAAAAATCTAAGGATAAAGCTAACCAATCTAGCTCTAAGTTTGGGATTCCAAAATTATATATTCCAGGTCAAGCATTTGATAAAGTATTTGGGGGAAATTCTGTTGATATTCGACCTCAAGGATCAGCAGAGTTAATCTTTGGTTTAAAAATTAATCGTCTTGATAATCCATCTTTACCAGAAGAACAAAGAAGGACTACTTCTTTTGATTTTCAAGAAAAAATACAGATGAATGTAATTGGAAAGATAGGTGATAAGTTAAAGTTGACTACTAATTTTAATACAGAAGCAACATTTGATTTTGAAAATAATATGAAATTAGAATATACTGGATATGAGGATGAGATAGTGAAAAAAATAGAGGTTGGGAATGTAAGCCTTCCTCTTAATGGATCTTTAATAACTGGTAGTCAATCTCTATTTGGGTTTAAAACACAAATGCAATTTGGAAGAACCACCATTACAAGTATTTTGTCTCAACAGAAAAGTTCAATGTCAGAAATAGAAGTAAGTGGTGGGGCACAAACTTCAGAATTTGACATTTATGCTGATCAATATGAAGCAAATAAGCATTATTTCTTGGCTCATTACTTTAAAGAAAATTATGATGGGGCACTTGTTAATATGCCTTTTGTTAATTCCCCAATAAATATTACTAGAGTAGAGGTTTGGGTAACTAATAAAACTGGAACTACAAATGATACTCGAAATATAGTGTCATTTTTAGATTTAGGGGAAACTAATGGTAATATTTATAATACACAATTTACATTATCAAATGGAGGTATCTATCCAGATAATAATGCAGCTAATGATATGTTTGAATCATTAACAAATCAATTTAATGGAATTAGAGATATAAATGAGGTTAACAGTATACTCTCATCACAGATTGGTATTGGTTTTTTAAATGGTCAAGATTACGAGAAGTTAGAAAGGGCTAGAAAATTAAATGAACAAGAATATTCTATTCATCCCAAGCTTGGTTATATTTCATTAAATCAGGCCTTAAATAATGATGAAGTATTAGCTGTTGCATTTCAATATACAATTGGTAATAATACATATCAAGTTGGTGAATTTACTTCATCAGGACCTACCGCTCCTCAATCACTAATTGTAAAACTCCTAAAGGGAACAAATTTTTCTCCTAATTTACCCAATTGGCACCTAATGATGAAAAATATTTATGCCCTTGGAGCATATCAGATGAGTAGTAACGGTTTTATATTAGATATTGTATATGAAAATACTGAAGAATCAGGTGCGGTAACAAATTATATTCCTGAGGGTAACCTGCAAGGAATACCTCTTATAAAGGTTGTAAATGTTGATCAATTAGATCAACAAATGGATAATCAGTCAGATGGAGTGTTTGATTTTATAGAAGGCTTAACAGTTAAGTCAGCCAATGGAAGGATTATATTTCCGGTAAGACAACCTTTTGGAGAATATTTACGAAGTAAATTTACTGATCAATCAATAGCTGATAAATATGTTTATCAGGTACTATATGATTCTACTATCACTGTTGCTCAGCAATACCCTGAATTAAATAAATTTAGGATAAAAGGAAGTTACCAAGGAGCGTCAGGTTCAGAAATTAGATTAAATGCTATGAATGTCCCAGAAGGATCAGTAACTGTGACAGCTGGCTCACAAAAACTTGTTGAAAATCAAGATTATACAGTTGATTATAATATGGGGAGAGTTACTATAATTAATGAAGGGATATTAAATTCAGGAACCCCTATTAAAATATCTCTTGAAAATAATTCTATGTTTGGAATTCAGAATAAAACCCTTGTTGGATTACATGCAGATTATGATGTAAATAAAGATTTTGTTTTAGGAGCAACTATCTTAAATTTAACAGAAAGACCATATACTAAGAAAATTAATACTGGAGATGAACCTATCTCAAATACGATCTGGGGACTTGATGGGACATATCAAACTGTAGCTCCGTGGTTGACAAAAGCAATTGATTTTATTCCTTTTATAGAAACAAAAGCAAAGTCAAGATTAATTGCAAATGCTGAATTTGCTCATCTTATTCCAGGTCACCATAGAGCGGTTGGAAAACAAGGAGTATCATATATAGACGATTTTGAGGCTAGTAAAACATCTATTGATATTAAAAATATGGGCGCTTGGAGAATGGCCAGTATTCCTCAAGGTCAGGATGATATTTTTTTAAATGCATCTTTAAATGATAATCTAGAAGTTGGTTTTAAAAGGGCTAAGCTTGCGTGGTATACTATAGATCCACTATTTTTTAGAAATACCTCAATAACTCCTCCAAATATTAATAAGACATTATCATTATTAAATGGAAATACAATTCCTCAACAATCTTATCATTATGTTAGAGAGATACTAGAGACTGAAGTGTTTCCAAATAGAGATCCTGATTTAGGAAGTCAAATAACAAATCTAGCTGTTTTAGATGTGGCTTATTATCCTCAAGAAAGAGGTCCGAATAATTATACTATTAATGGTTTAAAAGCAAATGGTTCTTTATATAATCCTACCGAAAACTGGGGAGGTATAATGAGAAAATTAGAAACAAATGATTTTGAAGCAGCAAATATAGAATTTATTGAATTTTGGATGATGGATCCCTTTAATAATGAAGATGGTTTAATTAATCATAATGGTGGTGATCTATATATTAACTTAGGTAATGTTTCTGAGGATGTTTTAAAGGATGGACATAAGAGTTTTGAGAATGGATTGCCTATAAATTCTAATGTTATAGATGTTGACACCACTCAATGGGGAAGGGTTCCTACTAACTTTTCAATTGTTGAGGCTTTTGATAATGACCCATTATCTAGAGAGTTTCAAGATGTTGGTTTAGATGGTTTAAGTAATAATGATGAAAAATTGTTTTTTGATTCTAATTACTTGCAGCAGATTGAAACATTATATGGATCCAGTTCTATCGCTTATCAAAATGCTATTAGTGATCCATCAGGAGATGATTTTCATTATTTTAGAGGTACAGATTTTGATAATTTATCGACTGATATTTTAAATAGATATAAAAACTATAATAATACAGATGGTAATTCATCAACAAGTGAACAATCAGTAGAAAGTTATCCAACTTCAGCTTCTGCACAGCCAAACTCTGAAGATATAAATAGGGATAATACTTTAAGTGAAACTGAAAGTTATTTTCAGTACAAATTAAGATTATTTCCAGAAATGGGTATTGGAGATAGTTATATTTCAGATGTTTTAGAAACATCTGTCAAAACTGAAAATGGAAATCAAAGAAATATTAAATGGTATCAATTTAGAGTTCCAGTCTATCAGCCTGATAAGGTTATTGGAGGTATTCAAGATTTTAAATCTATAAGATTTATAAGAATAAATTTTACAGGTTTTATTGAGCCAATAGTATGTAGATTTGCAACTTTTGATTTAGTCAGAGGAGAATGGAGAAGGTATAATTTTGATCTTACAGAACCTGGAGAGTATATTCCTTTAGATGACCAGCAAGAAACAACTTTTGATGTTTCAGCTGTTAATATTGAAGAGAATGGAAATAGATCTCCAATAAATTATGTTCTTCCCCCTGGAATTGAGCAAGAGCTAGATAATTCTACAACAACACTAAGACAGCAAAACGAACAATCTTTGGTATTAAAGGTTTGTAACCTAAAAGATGGTGATTCTAGAGCTGCATATAAGAAATCAGATTTAGATGTTCGTGCTTATAAGAGAATAAAAATGTTTGTTCATGCTGAAGGATATGAAGATAATTTAAATGATGGTGATTTATCATGCTTCATTCGTTTAGGAACAGA
>JABGXK010000256.1 GCA_018675825.1 Flavobacteriales bacterium
CATGTACAATGCCTTGGGGTCCAATATACATAAATGAACCTGCTGTCATTTGGCCATATTGCGTCACACCTAAAGCATTAAATTTTTCCCAATCATCAGCTTTAGAGTAGTTTGGAATCATCATACCATTTGTCACAACAACTCTTGGCGCATACTTGTTTGATGGAAATAAACCCATCGAATGTCCAGAATACAATACTAATGTTTGTTCATTTGTCATAGTTGCTAATAGCTGCATACAAAGTAAGTATTGTGCCCAATTTTGAAATACAGAACCATTTCCGCCATAAGTAATAAGTTCATGTGGATGTTGTGCTATAGCATTATCTAGATTATTAGATAACATCAATTGAATCGCAGCAGCTTGTTTAGATATGTGGGGAAAATCATTAATACGTCTAGATTGAATCTTATAGTCAGGTCTAAACCTATACATATATATCCTGCCATATTTTTTTAATTCCTCAAGAAATTCATTGGCAAGAGTTTTATGCATTTTCTCAGGGAAATATCTTAATGCATTTTTTAAAGCAAGCTTTTTTTCATTCTTTGATAAAATATCTTTTCTAATTGGAGCATGATTAATCGAATAATCATATTTTTTAATACTTGGTAAAGTATTAGGTATGCCCTCTAAGATGACTTGTTTAATATTTATTTTCTCTTTCACTTTCTTTGCTTTTATATGGACAATGTTTACATAAATTATTACAACAATATCCTCTATTTAAATGATATTCTTTTGTAAATACTAGTAGACCTTCTTTAGAAAAATAATAAAATTTATTTTCTGAGGACTTATCATTTGTTATTTTATTCATCATAACAAAATTACGATATTTGCTATTATGAAAATTGAATCTCAAGAAATTTTTAATTCATTATATAAAGATGCTGAAATAAGAGTTTTTATTAAAAGATTAGATTTGATTAAGTCAGAAATTTCAGGTAATAAATATTTTAAATTAAAATATAATATTAGAGAAGCTGTTTCTAAAGGTTATAAAAAAGTTTTAACTTTTGGAGGTGCTTTCTCAAATCATATTCTTGCAACTTCATTAATATCTCGTAAATATAATTTACACTCAATAGGAATTATAAGAGGCGAGGAGCATTTTCCATTAAATTCAACCTTACAAAAAGCTTCAAATAATGGAATGAGATTAGTTTATATTTCAAGAAAAGAATACAATAATAAAGCTTCAAAAGATTTTAAAGAAGGCTTAAATATCTGTTACAAAAATTATTATATAATTCCAGAAGGTGGAACAAATGATCTAGCAATCAAAGGAACAGAGGAAATTATCAATATAGATGATGATCATAATTATATCTGCTGCTCAGTTGGTACAGGAGGTACTATTTCTGGAATAATTAATGCTTCAAAAAAAAATCAGCTAGTACTAGGTTTTCCTGCTATAAAAGGATTTGATAAATTAAATATTGATATAAACTCTTGGGCTAATAAAAATAACTGGACATTAATTAATAAGTATCATTTTGGTGGCTATGCACGTTTTAATGATGAATTAATAGATTTTATAAAGATATTTTATAAAGATCATAATATACCATTAGATTTAATTTATACTTCTAAAATGATTTATGGATTACATGATTTAATCAAAAATAATAAGATACCTTCCAAAAGTAGTGTTCTATTAGTGCATACTGGGGGATTACAAGGTAATATTGGAATGAATGATATTTATAATTTAAATCTTCCTGTTATGTAGATATTAAGAATCACTGTTAAAAGCTAATATTCATTAATTGTTATTCTGATATATTATATTACTATTTTTAAATAATGAAAAAATTATATTTATTTCTATCATTTTTTTTATCTGTAACTTGTTATTCTCAGACTTTATCTGATGAGTATATTATTAAATATAAGGATCTGGCAATTAAGGAAATGAAGCTTTATAGAATACCTGCAAGTATTATATTATCACAAGGTATACTTGAATCAGCGAATGGAGAGAGTTATCTTGCTAATAAGGCTAATAATCATTTTGGAATAAAGTGTCATAGCACTTGGAATGGTGAAAGAATTTATTATGATGATGATCTTGAAAATGAATGTTTTAGAAAATATGATAATTATAAAGACTCTTATAGAGATCATTCACTATTTCTAGCTAATAGTGATAGGTATGCATCCTTATTTAGTTTATCAATTGCTGACTTTAGCTCATGGGCAAAAGGTCTTCAGAAAGCTGGATATGCTACTAATCCTGAATATGCAGATTTATTAATTGATATAATTAATAACTATAATTTAAATGATCTAGACAAACTTGATGATAAGACTCAACGTTTTTATTTGTCAAGTATGTATGGTTTTCCTTATTTATATGGCTTTGGCATTAACTATATGGGGGATAAGTTTATATGTAATTTTAATCTTAATAGTTCTTTTATTTATTTAAATAAATCATCTGTAGGTTTTAACTATCTAATGGGTAATGAAATTTATATAGGTTCTAATATTGGTATCTTATATCTTAAAGATAGAATGAATTATAATTTAGGGTTACAGATTAGCAAGAAAAGAAATTTATCTTCTAATCGAAATAAATATATATTAATTTCTCTTGGCTCAGACGTTGTAATCAGTGATTTTAGTAATATTGGAGGTAAAGAATTCTTACCTTATCTTTTATTGACTTATCTCTTCTAGCTGATAATTGTATAACACTTTTTTTCTAGTTAATAGAATATTTATTTTACTCTCATTTGTTAAGTTTGTTATTGTAAAGTTTCCATCACATTTAAGTGGCGTGCCATCAACAACTTCATCATCTCTAATAAGATAAATCTCATTTTTAGTTTGAACAACAATATATTTTTTAAAAACTTGAATATGTATTATTTTATCATTAAATGATCTGTTTGATATTTCATTAAAATCTTTATCAAGTATGATGAGCAAGTTATTATTAGAAAATAATAGATTCTCTTTATTTTTATCATATGTAATTAAAGAAGAAGAATCTAATGATGATAATGTTAGTGTATTTGATGTTCCATCAAGATTACAGATAAATAATTTATTTTCTTTAGTTAAGGTTAAAAGATTACCATTGTTATCTATAGTAATATTGTTAATGCTATTTAATGAACTTTGAGAAGTAAAACTTAATCTACTTTTTCCATCTCTAGCTAGAAGGTTTATTTCCTTATCTGAAGAGCTTACTATATAGTCCTTACTATCATACATAAAATGTGATAGTTTTTGATTAATAATATTCTTTCCAGAATATTTCCATCCAATAACTTTTTTCCCTTTACTATTTATGTTAAGAATTGAATTGTTATTTAAGGGCAGCATTATTCTATATCTTTTGCTTTTATTATAGTCAAAAAGTGAATGTCCAACTTTTGTTTCTCCATTAATTTTTATGGGAAATGGTTTGACATCATCTCCATTTCTATCTATTAAATAAATATTTTTTGAAGAATTAAAAAGCATTTGATATTTATTGTTCTTAAAAAAATCACCTTCAGAGATATTTCCAATTATTTGTTCATTAATATTCTTTGTCCATCTAAATTTTTTGTTATCAGTTAAGTAATATATTTTATTAGCTAGGTCTTGAATTACTATTACATTTTCTTTTAATGAATGATTATATATAACTTGTGGATTCATATTTGATATTGTATCTAATTGTACAAACCATTTCTCTTTAATTGTTTCTTTAAAATCTTCATCATAATAAAATGATAGATTGTTAATTTGATATGCACTATTGTTGTTTATTTGATATGATATTCCAGTAAAATTATTTAAAGAATCAAGATTAAAAGGAAAATCAAAATTTGACAATATCCTTTCAAATAATTTCATTGAATTTATATAAAAGAAAATATTAGATTTATTAGATATATTCTGCTTAAATCTATTAAAGTTTGAGTTATTAACAAGTGTATTTTCACTAATATAATTATCAATGATATATTCTAAATTTGATGTAGATTCACTAAAAATAAAATAGTCATCTAGTACAATGAAAAAATTCTGTTGTGAATAATTGAATCGGTTACCAAAAATATTATAAGTTAACTTATCATCTGTAATATAATTAATTTCTTTATTAAGATATGTAGTAGATTTTTTTGAATCAATAATTTTTTGTAGTAAGCTGTATGCATGAATAGATTCCTTTGATTTAAAATATGTAAATTGGCTCTCTTCATTAATAGCTCCGCAGCTAAATACTCCAGCTTCATTCTCTAGATGATCAATAAACTCATTATAATCAAATTTGTATTTTTTTTGAATTTTAGTTTTAAATTTTTCAATTTCCCAAATTTTATTATTCTTCTCAAGTAATTTATTATTGTTTAAATACAGTTTTTTAATGTTATTAAAGCCTATGGAAAATAGATAGTTTGTGTTCTCTGGTATAAATTTAATTATATTTATTTTTTTTGAATCTTGTTGATTAAGTATATCAGCATATACTGATAATTTATCATCTATAAGGTTAAAACCATTTAGAATTATTTTATCATCATTTATTTTTAAATCTGAAGCTACCCAATCTGAAAGGTTATTTAGTAATTTAATATCATCTATTAAGTCAGTCTTGGTAGCCTTTAATAGATTATTTAAATTATATATAACATTAATATCGCTAGATTTATTAATAGTATTATATATATTTATAAACCTATCGTTATTTACAAAGTTATATTCACTATTAGAAGATTTTATTGCATCCTCAATTATTGTCTTGCTACTACTAATACAAATAATATTATTGATATTAGTTAGAAAGATATTAATACTATCATTAGCAATATTATATATCTCTATGTTATCATAATTAAAGATTTTGTAGTTATTATCAAGAAATTTATTTTTAATTTTTTTTATTGATTCTAGATCTAATTCTGAGCTTAATAAAAATCCATTTGATGAAGTGCCATCTTTTAAAAATGAAATGAATAAACTGTTTGTAGGATCTATTTTATAGGAATTGTAAAAGTTGTTTATTTTCTTTAAATCCTTGTTATATTCTTCGATCTTACCAATACTGCTTAATTTATTACATATTATTTTATTATTAAATATGCTAAATATCTTATCAGGTTTATTAATTTTTAAAATTACTGAAGAATGATAAGGAATTACTGATAATGGATTATTTGTTACTGATTCAGCTTCTTTATAAGCATTAAAACTAATAATTATAATAAGGATTATTAGAAAGAATGGAAAAATTATTTTAATAAGCTTCATGATTATAATAAATTAAATATTATTTCAAAATTAGTTATTAATATTATTAAAATCATCTGATTGTTAACTAGTTTGTAACTTTTTCGATGATGTATAGATATTCCAAAATTCTTAATAGCTTTTCTATGTTCTTTTGTTGGGTATCCCTTATTTGATATCCATTTATACTCGGGGAAGTCATTATGAAGCTTGGTCATTAATTTATCCCTGTAAGTTTTTGCAATTATTGATGCAGCAGCAATAGCTTGAAATTTACTATCACCTCTTATTATACATTTATGGTTTTTATTTCTAAATTGTTTAAAGTGTGGTCCATCAATTAAAATTAATTCATATTTAATCTTAATTTTCTTAATAGCTCTGTGCATAGCAAGTATTGATGCATTAAGAATATTAATTTGATCTATCTTTTTTGACTTGACTATTCCTATTTCATATGCTAATGCATGTTTCTTGATTATTTTACTTAATTTTTCTCTTTTTTTAGGTGAAAGCTTTTTTGAATCATTTAGATCTTTATTTTTAAAATTTAATGGAAGAATAACTGCAGCAGCAAATACAGGGCCAGATAATGAGCCTCTTCCAGCTTCATCACATCCAACTTCAATTTGACTACCAAATCTTTTTAAGTTCATTATTCACCTATTAGTCCCATTTTTGTAGCTTTAATATTTTTCTTGTTTCTTTGTTTATTTCTCGCATCAATATCATCAAAAAAAACCCATTTACCTTTATTATATTCAAATGCATTATATGTCCCTTCAGGAATATAATATTCATGCATTCCAACTAATTCCTTTTTGAGCGGTACTAATTGATCAAATATAATTCTATTTTGATCTTTATTAAACTTTAAGCTAAATGAAGATTTTGAATCGCATTCTAAAATAAAACGTTTTGGTTTTGATTTTTCTTTAAGTTTAAAAATTGGTAAGCCAAACTTTACTTTGTTTTTACCTGAGAAGTACATTGGCTCAATAATTTTCTTAGTACTTTTGCTATCGTTACCATCCCAACCTAATAAAGTGTAGAATTTTCTACCAGATTTTTTAAAATAAATGATTTCATAATATAAGGCTCCATACCAATTTTTACTATCTAAGTCAGCAAATATTGGATTTCTCAAATTATCTGATTTGTCAATTAATTCTATTAAATCAAATCGTTTTTTTCTTTTATTATAGTATTGAATTAAACAATTGTATGAATAGGTTCCGTTATCTTTTCTAAGAATCCAATTATATAATTTAAAGCTCTTGTCATTTGGAGTTAATATAGATATTGTTTTTAAAGAGTCAAATTGGTATTTAAATGATTTGTCATAGGCTAAAACCTCTTTTAAAATTGTAATAAAGCCACTATTTGCCTTTATTCTTTCCTGTTCATTATCAGAATACATTATTTTTTCAGCGATGATTTTTAAAGTATCCTCATATTCCTTAATTAATTTAAAACTTACATTTTGAGAAATTATGTTATTTGAAATACTAGAGAGAAAAAGTATTAAGAAAATTTTTTTCATTTAATAGGTATTGACTTAAGTATATTATAGTTTTGTAAAAATAATTTTTTTGATGAATCTACAAGATAGAATTCTTCTGTTTTCTGCATTAGGGGATCAAATTAAGAGAGATCCTAATATTTTTTTTGAAGATAGCTTAAATAATGCAAAGATTTCAAATTCTTGGTTTACAAAAGATAATATAGATGTTTCGGTATCTTCAATACTTAAGTTCTTAGAATTTAATAATCTTTTAGAATGGGTGTCTAATTATTCTTTTATTAATAAGGATATTAAGTCAATTCTTATAATTATGGCAGGCAACATTCCTTTTGTTGGTTTACATGACTTAATATGCGTTTTAATATCTGGAAATAAAGCAATTGTTAAAATGTCATCAAAGGATAATATATTAATTGAAACTATCATTAATAACCTTATTCTATTAGAACCAAAAATGAAGGATTTTATATTAATTACTAAAGATGTTGTTAAAGCTAATTTTGATGCAATTATTGCTACTGGTTCTGATAATTCTTCAAAGTATTTCGATTATTATTTTAAATCTACTAATTCTATAATTAGAAAGAATAGAAGGTCAATTGCGATTCTTGATGGAACTGAGTCTGATCTAGAATTAAATGGCCTAGCTGATGATGTGTTCTTATATTTTGGTCTTGGCTGCAGAAGTGTTTCAAAATTATTTTTACCAGTTAATTACGATTTAGATAAATTACTTAAAGCTCTTTTAAAATATAGTGATGTTATTAATCATCAAAAATATTCTAACAATTATGATTATAATAAAACAATATATTTAATGAATAAAGAGAATATTTTAGATAATGGATTTATTTTACTCAAAGAAGATGTTTCTATACAATCTCCTATTTCTATGCTTTTTTATGAATTTTATAATAGTAGGAGTGAACTTGACAAGTATATTAATGATAATAGTAATTTATTTCAGTGTATAATTTCAAAAAACGATATAGATTTTGGGCAATCACAATTTCCAAAATTAGATGACTATGCTGATAACATTGATACTTTAGAGTTTTTATCTAAACTTTAGTCTTCAGCTTCAAATGCGCCTATTTCAGGTGGATTACTTCTAAGTTTTTCGGCTAAATCAAAAGAAAGATTATTGTTTTGCGTTATCTGAAAATTACCAAAATTTTTGGCAGGAGAATTTGCATCAAGGTTAAAATTATCTTCCAAGTGATCTATAAAAATTGGATCAGAATTTTTAATAATATTAATATAGTTATTTGTTGAGGTATTAATATTTGGATCAATTTTTATTAAAGAATGATCAAATGTGTAAAAAAAGTCTCCATTTATATTTTCATCAAAACTTATTTCAGTACTTAAAGAACCATATATAATACAATTTCCAAAATATA
>JABGXK010000257.1 GCA_018675825.1 Flavobacteriales bacterium
CTGTTGAAGTAATTTCTGTTCCTCCTATATTTAATCCAGCTGCATAAACAGTAGCCCCTGAATCTTCTCCCATATAAACTGCGGTTACATCATCGTTACCCAACACCAAAGAATTATCTGCTTGACCTGTAGCATTAAATCCTATAATGGTTTGGTTTGTTGCTTCAGCACTACTTGCAACTGCGTTATACCCCAAAGCTGTATTCTGACTCCCTGTGGTATTAGTCCATAAAGACTGAACCCCTGAGGTTGTGTTCGTACTCCCTGTAGTATTAGAAGCTAAAGAACTACGTCCTGAAGCTGTGTTACTGTTCCCTGTGGTATTAGAAGCTAAAGCACCAAGCCCTAAACCTGAATTGTAAGGGCCTGTATTAATAGTATTTGGATTACCCATCCATATTGAGCCGTGGCTATCAGTTGTATTGTGGGTAGTATAAAGCTGCGCATTGGCATTAAATAATACTGTTAATGCAATAATTGTAAATAATTTTTTCATTTTTTATGATTTGATTTTAAAATAATTTCCAAAAATAAGTCATCAAACAATCCTGTGCATTGATCTGGGTTAAGAAATGAATCTTATTTATTAAGAATTTATAACTATTAAATTATAATAAAAAAGGCTATCAAATCAATGATAACCTTTACTTAAAATTGGGAGTTGAATTTCTTGCATAAAAAAAACCACCCTAAATTAATAGAATGGCTTTATAATCTGTTAAATTGATAAATAACTAAATAATTAAAAAGCCCGAACTGCACGCACATAGATAGTGTTGTAGAACTTATCGTCAGTGTAATGATAACCATAGATGAAATACTGTCTCCACGCGAAAGTGGAAGTGTACTCCGTAGAACTCCAGTAGGAACGTTCCGTGAACCCACCAATCGCTGCCCTATTTACATACAATTGGTTTAACTCATCCTTTGAAGGTAAAAACCAATCGTTGTATGTATTCCCGCCAACTGTAACTGTATAATCAGCACAAAGTTGTGCAGCATAGCTCCCTGAACCTTGAGCAGCTATTATAGCATCTGTGTTAGATGAACCTGTTCCAATAGCAGTAGATGTTGCACCTGTTTCAGGAAGTGTATTAAAATCACCATCGTACCAAACAACCCCACGTATATCTGTACTCTGGTCCACCAAAGCAGAGACTAAACCCTTACTAGGGTCTGTTGGATTTACCCAAACTACATAACCTCCGTTTTTTAAATCTCCCACAACAGGAGATTCAAAAACAGTAACTAGTCTCGATGCCGAACTGTTATTACCTTCTGTATCAGAAACACTATAAGTAACAGTATAAAAACCTAATGTACTTGTATCTACGTTTGAAATTGTTACAATACTTGAGGTTAAGACTCCATCTACGTTATCTATTGCTGTTGCCCCAGCATCTATATAAATTGTATTCTTAGGAATACTAATGGTTGTATCTCCTAAAACCGTGATTATTGGAGCCGTTATGTCATTTATGGAATGACTATCATCATCACTACAGGCAATAATTAATGTAACTAAAACATAATAAATAAATTTTCTCATAATTTATATTTTGATTATTTGTTAAAGTCTCAGTTATAAATAAGTTTTTTTAATTAATTAATTAATTAATAGGTTTGATAATGCACTATTTAAATCTTTAAATTTAAAATTAAATCCGTTATTGCTTAACTTTTCAACAGCTATTTGATTCCCATTAGTTAGTGTTTCTGTAAGTTCTCCAAAAATAAGTCTTAACATAAAGGTAGGTATTTTAATAGTTATTACCTTTTTTTGTAGTACTTCAGCAATTTTTGTGTTAAATTCTAAATAGGTATTATTAATCGGAGCAACTGCATTATAAGGACCAATATACTTTTTATTAGTAATTGAATTCATAAAGACTGCTATTAGATCATCTATATGAATCCAAGAAAACACTTGTTTGCCATCACCAAATATTGGTAATATTCCAAATTTTATAGGAAGTTTTATTTTTTCAAAAGCACCTTTATGTTTAGTTAAAACAATTCCCGTTCTAACAATAATGGTACGGATGTTTAATTCATTAAATCGCAAGGCTTCCGTTTCCCAATCAATACAAATTTTAGCTAGAAAATCAGATCCAGATACATTGTCTTCTTTGAAAATTTTAGTCGATTTTT
Organism: Flavobacteriales bacterium; assembly: GCA_018675825.1. Lineage (GTDB taxonomy): Bacteria > Bacteroidota > Bacteroidia > Flavobacteriales > BACL11. Next base: position 2,152 of record JABGXK010000257.1, read on the forward strand.
TTGTACCGTAATATCCTATTGCAGAGGAATTAATAAAAAAATCAAGTGCTACTTTGTTTTTTTTTATGGTTTCAAAAAGTAATCTTGTTGAAAGGATTCGACTATTATACAGAATTTCTTTTCTTTTTTCTGTCCACCTACCTTCTGCAATATTAGCACCTGTTAAATTGATAATTCCAGAAACTCCTTTAAAAGCGGCAAGATCTATGTATTCTTCATCATTATTCCATAAAAAAGTTTGTGAATCTTTACTTTTTCTTCTACTAAGTATATTTACTGTATACCCTTCTTCAATTAATTTATTCTTTAAAAAAGAGCCAATTAATCCCGTTCCACCTACTAATAGAATTTTCAACAATTAATTATTTTTTTAATATTCATAACACCTTCCTATTTGTAAATTGTAGTTTTATTTCAAAAATATCGATTTAAATATTATTTGATGGTTTTAGAAGTTTTTATCATTCCATAATACAGTATGTATCCATAGCAAATCATGGTTAGTATAAAGGCTGTTTTAAACCCAAATCCGTCTATTAAACTCCCAAAAGCAAAAGGTATAATAGCTCCGCCTACAATTGCCATACAAAGCAATCCTGAAGCTTGTGCTTTTAAATCTCCTAAACCTTCTAGCGTTAAGGTGAAAATAGTTGGAAACATTATTGAATTAAATAAACCTACTGCTAAGATAGACCACATAGAAACTAAACCTACTGTATTAATTGAAATTACAATTAAAACAATAGCGAGTAAAGCAAAAATACTGAGTACCCTGCCTGGTGACATTATTTTTGTTAGATAAGCTCCAATAAAACGTCCAATCATTGCCCCTCCCCAATAAAAGATTATAAAAATCCCCAATAAAGATTTTGGATCAGAATTAGAAAATGTTTTATTAAAAGTGCTAGCTATTGTATTTGCAATATTCATCATAGTTTGATTCTCAGCAATGATTACTGCAAGATTCATATCATCAAAATAGTTCACCAAAAAACTACCTATAGCTACTTCCGCTCCTACATACACAAATATACCAAGAGCGCCTAACATCATCATTTTGTTTTTTAATAAGGCTAAATAACCCCCTTTAGGGCTTTCCTCCATTACTTTAGGTAACTTTATAAAGGAAAAGGTTAGTGCTAATATTCCTATAAAAGCAGCAATAAATAAAAATGGTGTTTGAACTGTTGCGGCTTCAGCTGCATAATAACTTGCTTTATCTGTGTTGTTCAATAGGTTGATTTCCTCAGATGTTTTTACGGAATCGCTTAATAAGAATAAAGCCCCAACAACGGGTGCTATGGTTGTTCCTAATGAATTAAAAGCTTGCGATAGGTTTAATCGGCTAGAGGCCCCATCTTCAGAACCTAATAAAGCAACATAGGGATTTGCTGCAACTTGCAATACAGTAATTCCACCAGCTAGAGTAAAGTAACCAACTAAAAACACATTAAAGTTTCTATATTCAGCTGCAGGATAAAAGAGTAAGCATCCAATAGCCATAATTACCAATCCTAAAACAATTCCTTTTTTATATCCAATCTTGGTGAGGATGGCTCCAGCAGGCAGAGAAATTACAAAAAAGGCAGTGAAAAATGCAAATTGAACCAATACTGTTTTGGCATAGGACATTTCAAAAACTTCTTTTAACCTTGGGACTAAACTATCAACTAGAACAGTAATAAACCCCCATAAAAAAAACAGAATGGTAACCGATATAAAGGAGGATTGATATGACTTTTTTTGACTCATTTAAATTCCTATTTTACTTGAGATATTTTTAGGAATACCATCTTTATGTAATGTAATACTTATAGTTTTTAAGCGGACATAAGCTTCACTGAAATAAACATATCCATCAAATTTTGTTCTTTTTTCATCTGTTCCCCAACTGTTTTTTACTTTATAATATTTATTTCCGTTTTGATCTTTAACACTACCGGTAATGTGCATTAAGTGATCGTCTGTTGTTTTAAAATTTTCAAACTCTTGTTGACGGTATTCTTGAGTAACATCCATCTCCGGATAAATACTATGTAGTGCTTTTAAGTTATTTAATTTATTAGCAGGTATCACTGCAACTCCGTCCTTAGCTGAAAATGTTTTTTCACTAACATCACAGTCAATTTCAGCAGTATATCCACTCGCTAGCGC
>JABGXK010000258.1 GCA_018675825.1 Flavobacteriales bacterium
AAATTGAATTTGTGCCTGCTGAGTGGAAAACCATTGTTTCAGGTATTACTTCTGAAAGATATGATATATCTACAAGTGTAACTAAAACTCCTAAAAGAGCTGAAGTGGCAGGATTTACAGATACTTATTACAAATATGGAACTGTTCCACTAGTTCTTAAGAAAAATTTAAAGAAATTCTCAACATGGAGCTCATTAAATAATTCAAATGTTACAATTGCAACCACTCTTGGTACTTCACAAGAAGAAAAGGCTAAAGAATTTTTTCCAAAATCAAAATTAAACTCAGTTGAAGCACCAGCAAGAGACTTTCAAGAAGTTTTAGCTGGAAGAGCAGATGGGAATATTACAAGTTCGACAGAAGCAAACAAATTAATAATCAAATATCCACAATTAGCTATAGTTCCTGATGGAGAAAAAAATCCAGCCTTTTTAGCAATGATGGTTCCTAAAGGTGATGATAAATGGAACAGTTATGTTAACGATTGGATAAAAAAGAAAAAATCTTCTGGCTTCTTTACTAAATTGTTAGGCAAATATAATCTGAAAAGCTTATAATCAATTAGTAATTAATATTTAATTCTTTATAAATCAGGGAGTGAGAAATTTATTTTTATTACTTCTGATACTACCTTTAACCTCATGTGGTAAAAGTGAACTCAATTGGTTGATTTTATCTCCAAATAATATCGAGGGATTAACTAATCTTAAATTTCTATTAAGTGGGATAACTACAACAATTTATATTTCTGTTATCTCAATAGTTATTTCAATGATTATTGGTTTTGTTGTGTCGGTTCCCTCTTTAGCAAAAAGTAAATTTTTAACTTATTTAAATATTGGATATGTTGAAATAGTTAGAGCAATCCCCCTTCTAGTTTTAATCTTATGGATTTATTACGGTCTTCCAATAATGACTGGGATAAGCTTTAGTCCATTTGTTTCAGGCATAATAGCTTTATCTGTAAGTGAAAGTGCATTTCAGGCAGAAATATTTAGAGCTGGAATAAACTCGATCAAAAAAGCTCAATGGGAAGCTGGAAGCTCATTAGGTTTAAATTTTTTTAGAAAGTTGAGGCTTGTTATTCTACCTCAAGCTATTAAGAATATTTTACCAGCAATTGGTAATCAGTTTGTTTATGTATTGAAAATGTCTTCATTGGTTTCGATAATTGGCATTGGTGATTTAACAAGAAAAGCTAATGAATTAGTGGTTACAACTTATAGGCCTTTAGAAATCTATACTTTTTTAATACTAGAATATTTGGTTTTAATACTAATAGTTTCTTACTTTGTAAGAAAGTTGGAAAACAAACTTAAAAAAGATTAATTTTAATCATATTGTATTAAAAATTTATTTGGAAGATCTTTATATTCTTGTTCACAAGAACCATATAAATTAACATAATCAATCACTTTAGATTTTTCTTTAAAACTCATTTTATTAAATTCCTCTTTAATAATAAATAATTTTGCCTTTTTAAGTTCCCATTTTTGAGTTCTTATTTTTTTTTCAACCTCTTTTATTTCTTCAGAAAATGGCGTAAGAAATGATTGTAAAGCTTTCATATGATTTATGCTCTCTTTGTGGTGTTTATTATTATGTTCTAATTTTTTTTTTTGATAAATTCGGTAGTTTTCATTATAATTTGGTGATCCGATTTTAGGATATTCAAGATCTAAAGGCTTCCATCTGGGTGAAGGATTATTCTCCATATATTTATCATGAGCTTGTTTAATAAGTAATTCTTTTGATTTTAAAAGTTTTTTTAAGGAATAAATTTTTTTATCTATTTTTCTAATTTGTGGCATTTCATATAGTGGTAAATTTATAAATACACTATTTGAATTATTAAATTTTTGATCTGCACAATTTTCAATGGCTTTTTTAACTTTATAATCCGAACATGAGACCAATAATAAGAAAAACGAAATTATTATATAAGTTTTACTCATTTATTTTTTTTAATTTTATCTTTCCATTTCCATGGATATTCAAACTTCATATTCCAAATACCTAATTTATTCATCTTGGCATATTCTTGATCTTTTGCAAATTTTCCTTTGGAGTAATAAGGCCAATCAAAAGCGTAGCCATTTCTCACCATAAATACAGATAAGCTTTCATCTTTTATAAAACACTCCCCTACTAATCTTTTGTATTTATCTTTTTTCTTCTCAATTTTACAATTTACTCGATTGTTCCTTATTTTTTCGATCAGTTTATCTTTGGATAATTGTCCACAAAAAACCTCCTCATTATTTAAGATACAAGTTTGTTTTTTACCTCTGTAATTACTTTCTGGGGCATCAATTCCCCCAAATCTAATTTTTTCTCCATCTAAGTTTATTGTATCACCATCAATAACTTTAACTTCTACAGACTTAACATCGTTATATGTTAGAAAAAAAAATATTAGACAAATGCTAATAACTAAAAAGAGATTTATTTTGTTTAAATACATTATTCAAAAAGTACCCAATAAATATTAAAACAACAACTCCCATTATCCAATTAGTTACCATAATTGTATACAATATATCCTCGTAGTTACCACCTCTAATATTAATTACATACCACAAACTTAAAAACGGAAACGCAGTCAATCTTAGAATACTTAAATAAAGACTATATAGAGGTTTTTTAACAGCTTGAAAAACTGCAGTGGTAATAAAGAAGACTGGATAAATTGGTCCAATTAAAGCTGCAACTTTTAAATAAATAGTTCCGCTAGTAACTGCCTCTTTGTTATCAGTAAATAAAGAAACAAAAAACTCTGCACCAAAAAATATTATTATTCCAGATATTGCCA
>JABGXK010000259.1 GCA_018675825.1 Flavobacteriales bacterium
AAATCAAAATCGGTTCTAGAATGAATTCCTTCTAATTCTTTAAATCCAAATGGGAATTTAAATTCAATATCGGTTGCAGCATTTGCATAATGCGCTAAAGTTAAATGATCATGAAACCGATAATTTTCTTCTCCAATTCCAAGTGAATTATGCCATTTCATTCTGAAGTCTTTCCAGTAATCGTACCATTTCATCTCTTCACCTGGACGAACAAAGAATTGCATTTCCATTTGTTCAAACTCCCTCATACGGAAAATAAACTGACGCGCAACAATTTCATTACGGAAGGCTTTTCCGATTTGAGCAATTCCAAAGGGAATTTTCATTCTGGCAGTTTTCTGTACATTAAGGAAGTTTACAAAAATTCCTTGTGCAGTTTCTGGTCTTAAATATAAATCAGAGGCACCATCAGCTGCTGCTCCCATCTGTGTTTTAAACATCAATTTAAACTGACGAACATCCGTCCAGTTATTTGTTCCCGAAACAGGACATTTAATATCTAACTCTTCAATTAATAATTTTACTTCTTCTAAAGTACCAGCATTAAGTGCAGTACTCATTTTTTCTTTTATTAAATCAATTTGTTTTTGTCTATCTATAATTCTACCATTTGTAGTAATAAATTCTTCTCTATTAAAAGCATCACCAAAACGCTTAGATGCTTTTACACAATCTTTTTCAATTTTCACTTCAATTTTTGCAATATGATCTTCAACAAGGATATCCGCTCTATATCTCTTTTTTGAATCTTTATTATCAATTAATGGATCATTAAAAGCATCTATATGCCCAGATGCTTTCCATGTTTTTGGATGCATAAAAATTGAGGCATCAAGACCAACAATATTTTCATGCATATTAACCATTGATTTCCACCAATATTTTTTGATATTATTTTTAAGTTCAACTCCATTTGGCCCATAGTCATATGTAGCAGCCAACCCATCATAAATTTCGGATGATTGAAAAACAAATCCATACTCTTTTGAATGAGCTACAATTTTTTTAAAAAGGCCTTCATAGTTTGCCATGTTACAAAAATAATAATTCTCAAATTTAATTATGTAGTTTTACAAGATGATTCAAGTTGAAGATAAGATTATTTCTAAAGATGTTTTTGAAAAAAAATTTATTTGTGATTTAAATTCATGTAAAGGAGCTTGTTGTGTAGAGGGGGATTCAGGAGCTCCATTACTAAAAGAGGAAATTCAAAAGATAGCAGATATTTATCATGCTGTTGAACCATATATGAGTAGAGCAGGAAAAAAAGTTATTCTTAAAAAAGGTATTTCCGTAAAAGATAGAGATGGTGATCTAACCACTCCATTAGTTAACAACCGCCAATGTGCTTTTGTGATTGAGGAACAAGGAATCTCAAAATGCTCTATCGAAAAAGCTTATTTAGAAAAGAAGACAGATTTTAAAAAACCTATTTCTTGTCATTTATTTCCTATTAGAATAACACATTATACTGAATTTGATGCTATAAATTACGAATCAATAAAAATTTGCTCTCCAGCATGTATTCTTGGAGAGGAATTAAAGATTCCGGTTTATAAATTTTTAAAATCACCACTAATCAGAAAATATGGAGTTAAGTTTTATGCTGAACTTACTAAAGTTGCTGATTTATTAGATTCTAAATAAAATGTTATTTAAAAGCATTCTCTCCTGTAATATCTAGTCCAGTAATTAATAAATGAATATCATGTGTTCCTTCGTATATAATAACTGACTCTAGATTCATCATATGACGCATTATTGAGTAATCTCCTGTAATCCCCATTGCGCCTAATATTTGTCTTGCTTCTCTAGTAATTTTTAGAGCCATTTCTACATTATTTCTTTTACACATTGATATTTGTGCTGTAGTTGCTCGTTCTTCATTTTTTAAAACTCCTAATCTCCAAGTTAAAAATTGAGCTTTAGTAATTTCAGTAATCATTTCAGCTAATTTTTTTTGTTGTAATTGAAAGGCTGCAATTGGTTTTCCAAATTGAATTCTTTCTTTAGAATATCGTAGAGCTGTGTCATAACAATCCATAGCTGCCCCTATTGCTCCCCAAGCAATTCCATACCTTGCAGAATCTAGACAACCCAATGGAGCTCCTAACCCATCCTTATTTGGTAAAATGTTTTCTTTTGGAATTTTAACATTATCAAAAACTAATTCTCCTGTAGCAGAAGCTCTTAAGCTCCATTTATTATGTGTCTCTGGAGTCGTAAAACCGTTCATCCCTCTCTCAACAATCACTCCTTTTATACGACCTTCTTCATTTTTTGCCCAAACGACAGCAATATCAGCAAATGGAGAATTTGAAATCCACATTTTAGCACCATTTAAAAGGAAATGATCATCCATATCTTTTATATTAGTTGTCATTCCTCCTGGATCTGAACCATGATTAGGCTCTGTTAACCCAAAACAACCAATATACTCTCCAGATGCTAGCTTGGGAAGATATTTTACTCTCTGTTCTTCATTCCCATATTTAAAAATAGGATACATAACCAATGACGATTGTACAGAAGCAGTAGATCGTATTCCGCTATCACCACGCTCTAATTCTTGCATTATTAGTCCATATGAAATATTATCTAATCCAGCACCACCATATTTTACTGGTATATATGGTCCAAAAGCACCAATTTCAGCTAATCCAGGAATAATATGTTTTGGGAACTCAGCTTTTTGACAAGCTTCTTCAATAATTGGGGATATGTCTCTCTTTACCCATTCTCTAGCAGCATCTCGAATAAGCTTATGTTCTTCAGTAAGTAGTTCATCCATCTTAAAATAATCAGGAGCTTGATATAGATCTTGTTTCATTTTATAAAAATTAATTTTTTACAAAAGTATTGTTTTTATAAACATTATTAAATAACTCTTAATAATTATATATGTAAAAAGTATTTTTGTAAAATTATGCTACCAAATACACAAATAGAAATAGATAATTTTTTAGTTTTCTCTCTTCTAACGTTATCATTTTTTTTAATAGGAATATTAAGAGCTTATTACTGGAAACATACAAAACTATTAATTCTTGCATCTTTCAGGTATCGTTATGCTAGTCAGTACCTAAGACAAGATAATGCTTTTACAGAGCGTGTAAATTGGATAACCTTTATAGTTTTGTTAATTAATTTCTCTTTATTATTTTTATATAAAAATAACTCTATCTACTTACTCGAGTTTATAATTGTCGTTTCTTCTATATCTTTCTATTATCTTTTAAAATTCTTAGTAATTAAATTTTTAGGTAAACTACTCTTTATCCATGACGTAACAAGACTTACAGTTTTTTTTTCTTATTTGTCTGACAAATCTTTAGCTATTATTATTTTTCCTCTAATACTAGTTTTATATTTTCTTGCATTTGATATTAACTTGATATTAATTAATTTAGTTTTTATTGTTGGACTAATATTTCTATTGTTTAAATCTTTCTGGATTTGGAGAGTAGGAACAAATTCATTTGGAATATCTTCTTTTTATATATTTTTGTATCTTTGTATTCTAGAATTACCCCCTTTTGTATTAATTACAAAAGGTTTTTTTTACTAAAATGATAAACAATGAGTTTAGTCAAAACAAAAGTAAAATCAATATTAATATCACAACCCCAACCTGAGGGTAAATCTCCTTATGCGGGAATTCAAAAGAAATATAATTTAAAGATTGACTATAGGCCTTTTATTCATGTTGTAGAGATTTCTACAATTGAGTTTAGAGAACAAAGAATTAGTATTCTAAATCATGACGCTGTGATATTCACTAGTAAGCATGCTATGGATCACTATTTTAGTATGTGTGAAAGATTGAGAATAAAGGTCCCGGATTATACTAAATATTTTTGTGTTTCTGAGGCCATTGCTCATTATCTTCAAAACTTTATAACATTCAGGAAAAGAAAAATATTTACTGGAGAACAAACATTTGCAAGCCTTATTCCTGTTATGCAAAAACATACTGATAGTAAGTTTATTTTTCCATGTTCAGATATATTAAAGGAAAGACCTAACAAATCTTTAGAGGAAAGTGGACTAGAGTATATAAAAGCACAAATGTATAAAGTAGCTTGTTCTGATTTATCTGATCTAAAAGATGTTAAGTATGATATTTTAGTTTTCTTTAGCCCAACTGGTATTAGATCTCTTCTTGAAAACTTCCCTGACTTTGTTCAAGGGGAAACTCGCTTAGCAGTTTTTGGACCAACAACTGTTATTTCTGCTAATGAGTTTAATTTACGTGTAGACATAGAGGTCCCTAATAAGAATGCCCCATCTATGTCTATGGCATTAGAGCAGTATATTAAAGAATCTAATAAAAGGAAGAGGTAATTCATTATTTAACTTTTAATAATTTTTATGAATACTTTCAAAAAGTCAGAAAGACTTTGTGATAGAAAATCTACAGAGAATTTATTTTCTAAAGGGACTTCATTTTTTGAAGAACCATTTAGATGCATCTATTTGAAAGTAGATGACAAGAGAATCTCGTCTATAAAGACGCAGATTGTTATTCCAAAGAGAAATATTCCTAAGGCGGTTAATAGAAATTTAATCAAAAGACACATCAAAGAGGTTTTTAGAAATAACAAATCGCATCTAATTAGTAATTTAAAAGAAAAACAAGCAAAAATTGATTTATCAATAATTTATCAATCAAAAGATATTTTATCTTTTTTGGTAATTGAAGAAAAAATAAAATTATCTTTAGTTCGTTTAAATAGTAAATTATGAGTAAGTTAATTTCTATATTTTTATTGTCAATTATATATATTTATCGATCATTTATTTCACCGATAATACCTGCCCGTTGTAGGTATTTACCGACATGCTCAAAATACTCAAAAGAAAGTATAATTAAACACGGCCCTTTAAAAGGAATACGACTTACATTTAATAGAATCTTAAAATGCCACCCATGGGGTGGAAGTGGTTATGATCCAGTACCTTAAAAAAACATATAATGTATAAAAAAACAAAAATATTTATATTAATTCTAGTTGTAGCTCTTGGCTCTTTTAGTTTTACTGATAGCTACTTTGAAATCGCTAAAAATCTTGATATTTTCACTACTGTTTATAGAGAATTAAATAATTTTTATGTTGATGAAACAGACCCTGGAAAATTAATGAAAACTGCTATTGATGAAATGTTAAAATCATTAGATCCGTATACTAATTATATTCCAGAGTCAGAGATTGAGGATTTTAAATTTATGACTACAGGACAATACGGAGGTATAGGTGCTATGATTACAAAAAGAGATAACTTTGTATATATAAGTGAACCCTACGAAGGTTTTCCTGCTCAAAAATCTGGTCTGATGGCTGGAGATAAAATTTTAAAAATAGATGGTGTTGATGCAAAAGGAAAAACAACAGAAGAGGTAAGTAAAGTATTAAAAGGACAGCCAAATACTGAAGTACAGCTTTTGATAGAAAGGCCTTATACTAATGAATCTTTTGAAGTTAGCTTTAAAAGGCAAAAAATTTCAGTAAAAAGTGTTCCCTACTTTGCTTATTTAGAAGAAGGGATAGGTTATTTGAAATTAAGAAGTTTTACGCGTGATTGTAGTAAGGATGTTAAGAATGCAATTGTAGATTTACAAAGTGATGGAGATTTGAATGGTCTTATATTAGACTTGAGAAATAATCCAGGGGGTTTACTGAACGAATCTGTTGATATTGTAAATCTTTTTGTTAAAAAGGGGCAGGAAGTTGTTAGTACAAGAGGTAAAATTGACTCATGGGATAAAACTTACAAAGCTAATAAAGAACCACTGAACTTAGATGTACCACTAATAGTTTTGATAAATCAGAGTTCTGCATCAGCCTCTGAAATTGTTTCAGGTGCCGTGCAAGATCTTGATCGAGGTGTTGTAATTGGCCAAAGAAGTTATGGAAAGGGTCTTGTACAACAAACTAGAAAATTGAGTTATAATTCACAGCTAAAACTAACTGTAGCAAAATATTATATTCCTAGTGGTAGATGTATACAAGCTTTAGATTATTCTAATAGGAATAAAGATGGTAGTGTAGGTAAAGTTCCCGACTCCCTGATGACAGCTTTTAAAACTAAAAATGGCAGAATAGTTTTTGATGGTGGTGGAATTAAGCCAGATATTGAAGTAGAAGAGGAGGAGGTGAGTAATTTAATTTTCTCTTTATTAAGAGAGCGTCTCATTTTTGACTATGCAACTTTATATAGGCATCAAAATGAATCTTTATTGTTTGAAAGTACAGCATGCATTTCAGAAGAGGGTTTTGGCTTATTTACTGAGTTTCTTGCTGATAAATCATATGATTATAAAACAGAAACCGAAAAAGCTTTTGAGAATTTAAAGAAGAAATCAGAAAAAGAAAGCTATTACGATTTGATAAAAGAAGAATATGATCTTCTATTTAGTGAATTTGAGTTAAACAAGAAAAATGATCTAAATAGAAATCAAGAAACCATAAAAGAAATATTAAGTGGTGAGATTGTTAGTAGATATTCTTTCCAAGAAGGCAGAATTAAAAATTCTTTAAATTTTGATCCTGATGTAAAGAAAGCATTAGAGATTCTTTCAGATCCCTCTCTATATAAAGAGATTCTTACTAAGTAGAAGAAGTAGTGTATATTCTTTTTATTCGTCTATTAATTTTAGAAAGAAATTCATAAGGGATAGAGTTCGTTTTTTTACACATTATATTAATATTATTATTTGATCCAAAAATCTCTACTCTATCTCCCTCTTTAGCATCAGACCCTGTTATGTCGATAGCGCAAGAATCCATACTTATATCTCCAATTATATTACATAAAACTCCTTTTACAGAAAGAGAGCCATTATTATATCCTAGCTGTCTGTCTAACCCATCTGCGTATCCAAAAGGAATTATACCTATTTTCATTTTCTTCTTACATATAAAGCTTGTATCATATCCAACATGATCTCCTTTTCTAAGGATCCTTATTTGACTTATTGAACTTGATAGCGTGCCTATTTGTGTTAATTTCTTATCCTCATGAATCCCAAATAGTCCTATACCAATCCTCACGGTGTTATATTGATATTTTTTAAACCTTAAAACCCCATTAGTATTTAAAATATGAATTAAAGGTTTTATTGAAAAAAGGGTTTTGAAACTGACTATTATTTTTTCAAATCTTTCAAATTGATTTAATGTAATTTGATCATTATTTTTGTTTTTACTGGATGAAAGGTGAGAGCATATTGATTCAATCTTTAGATAAGAATAGTTATCAATTCTTAGTTTAAGTTCTTTAATATCATTTTCATTAAACCCAAACCTATTCATACCAGAGTTAAACTTAATATGAATTTTTATTTTTCTATTTAGTTTTCCAAAAGCTTCAAGAAGCCTAAAATTATAGATTACTATATCGAGCTTATATTTAATAATCTGATTTGTTGATCTTGGGCTTGGGTTTGCAATTATGATTGGTTTTGTTATACCCAATTTTCTAAGCCTAACCCCTTCTTCAAAATCAGCAACCCAGAATGCATATACATTAAGGTCTTCTAATTTTTTGGCAATCTCAATATCTCCATGGCCGTAACCATAAGCTTTGATTACTGCAATAATTTTAGTTGATTTATTTAGTTTGCTTTTTAGATAATCAAGGTTCTTAGATATATCATCTAAGTTAATATTAAAAATAGATTCGTGAAATTTATCCATTTTGGAAATTCTTTTTATTAAAACAAACCCTACATACTGCTTGATATTTATCTTTTTCCCCTATATCTATTGTGAGTTTATTTTTTGTAATTCGAAATGTATGATTAGCAGTTCCAGAACAAATTTCACAGATTCCATGTAGTTTAATTATATAATCAGCTATTGACATTAATTCAGGCATAGCTCCAAAGGGTCTTCCAAGATAATCCATATCTAGTCCTGCTAATATGATTCTTATCCCTTTCATTGAAAGCAAAGTACATGTCTTTATAATATCCTTTTTAAAGAACTGAATCTCATCAATAGCAATTACATCTAAACCTTTCGATAATTTTACTATTTCATTTGTATTGTTTACTGCTATTGCATTTATTTCATTTTTATCATGCGAAATTATTTTGTTGCTACTATATCTGTTATCTAGTTTGGGCTTAAAGACTTTGACTTTTAAGTTTTGTTGCTTGGCATTAGTTACTTTTTTAATCAATATTTCTGTTTTTCCAGAAAACATTGAGCCACAGATGATCTCAATTTTACCATAAAAATTTTCCTTTTTGATTTGTGATCCCAAAGACATGATTATCTTACTATTTGGTTATGTTTGCTAACAAAAGTATAAAACCGATATCATATTTTTATGAATTTTAGATTTTTGTTTTTCTTCATATTCTCTCATTTTTTCTCTAATATTATATTAAGTTATAATTTAGACACTAATAATGTTAAAAAAGGAAGAGTTTTTTTAGTTTCAAGTAGTATGTCTCTTAGTTTAGGCGCTTCCTATATTTATGTTAAGAATTCTTGGTGGAATGATGATGTTCGGGATTTTCATTTTTCTAAATCTAATGACTTTGTTTACGCATTAAATGTTGATAAAGCTGCTCATTTTCTTGGAGGAGTAGCTTCATCAGAAATTTTCTCAAGATCATTTAAATGGACAGGATTAAATGAGGAAAAATCTATTTGGTATGGCGCTTTATACGGAATAAGCATCCAGCTAGCTATTGAATTAAAAGATGCTTATGCACCTTTATGGGGCTTTAGTAGGTGGGATTTAGCTGCTGGATCTATTGGTTCTTTTTGGCCAGTTGCACAATACTATTCTGAATCAGCAGATGCGATTAATTTTAAATTTTCGTATTTTAAACGATCAAATATCTCTTGGGATTTAAATAGCCAAAGAGATAGGGATAATAAATTTGTTTGGATTGATGATTATCCTAATCAAACTTATTGGGCATCTTTTGATTTAGATCATTTTATTGATACAGATATAATCCCATCATGGCTTGACCTTGCTATTGGTTTTGGTCTTGATGACACTCAATATTTAGATAATGGCCAATTAGGAAGTAATCAAGAATATTATATTGCTTTAGATTATGATATTATGGAAATTTTAAAAAACTGGGATACTTCTTTTGCTAAAAAGTTTAAGCATTTATTTAAGTATATTAAGTTACCTGCGCCTACCATACGTATTGCTCCAGATTTAAAAGTGTATCCATTTTTTATGTAAAATATTTATATGTCAAAATTATATATCATACCAACTCCTATAGGAAACCTTAAAGACATCACATTGCGATCTATAGAGCTTCTAAATCAAGTAGATCTAATACTTGCAGAGGACACAAGAGTAAGTAAAAAGTTATTAAATCATTTTAAAATTAACACTAAGTTAATCTCTTATCATCAATTCAATGAACATAAAGAATTAGATAAAATAATAGGTAAATTAAAATTAGGAAACAATCTTGCTTTAATTTCTGACGCGGGAACTCCTTCAATATCAGATCCTGGATTTTTATTAGTTCGTGAGTGTTTGAAAAATAAGATTAGTGTAGAGACACTTCCTGGTCCAACAGCTTTAATACCAGCACTTGTAAATTCAGGATTGGCCAGTGAACGATTTGTATTTGAAGGTTTTCTTCCAGTTAAAAAAGGAAGATTAACTAGATTAAAAAAACTCCTCGATGAAGAAAGAACGATGATTTTTTACGAATCTCCTCATAGAATTATAAAGACTTTAACAAGTTTTATTGAATTTTTTGGCACAGAAAGAAGAGTTAGTGTTTCAAGAGAGATAACTAAATTATACGAGGAAACACAAAGAGGTTCACTAAAGGAGATACTTGAATATTTTACTCAAAAGAAAATTAAAGGTGAGCTTGTAATTGTTTTAGATGGGAAAAATGATTAAAAAAAACTGGAATATTTTAAAAGCTGATAAAGTGCTAGTAAACAAATTGGCTTTTGATTTAAATGTTAGTAATGAAATTGCATCTTTATTAGTTTTACGAGGAATCACTAATTATGAAAATGCAAAATGTTTTTTTAGACCATCATTAGATGCTATACACGACCCATTCTTAATGAAAGGAATGAAAATTGCTGTAAATCGTCTAGTCTTAGCAAAAGCTAAACGTGAAAACATTTTAGTTTATGGTGATTATGATGTTGATGGCACTACATCAGTGTCAATGATGTACTTATTTCTTTTAAATGAAGGATTAAATGTTAAATACTACATTCCTGATAGATATGATGAGGGATATGGCGTATCAAAAAAAGGTATTGATTTTGCTAACACTAATAATATCAGTTTAATAATAACTCTTGATTGTGGAATTAGAGCAGTTGAACAGGTTAAATATGCTAATAACTATAATATTGATTTAATAATTTGTGATCATCATAATCCTGGAAAAAAATTACCAGAAGCTCATACTATTTTAAATCCTAAACAATTAGACTGTAAATATCCTTTTAAAGAACTTTCGGGATGTGGTGTAGGTTTTAAATTGATACATGGGTATTCTAATTACCATAAAATTAAGTTTGAAAAGATAAGTAGATATCTTGATTTGCTTGCAATTAGTATTATATCTGATATGGTTCCTATTAATGGTGAGAATAGAGTATTTGCTTTTCATGGTTTAAAGAAAATTAATAAAAATCCTAGCGTTGGAATACAAAGTCTTATTAATATATCTAAAAAACAATCATCAATACATTCTTCTGATATTTTATTTGGTATTGCTCCACTGATTAATGCTGCAGGCAGAATTTCACATGCAAAATATGCCGTCGAATTATTAATTGAGGAGAGCCCCTTAAAAGCTAAAAAATATTCAGAAGAAATTCTTAATAATAATATTGAACGCAAAGATTTAGAAAAATCAATAACTAACGAAGCACTAGAAATGGTTGATAAGAAGAAATTTTCTAGTGTAGTTTTTTCAAATAGCTGGCATAAAGGAGTAGTAGGTATTGTAGCATCAAGATTAATTGATGTTTATTATAAACCCACTATTGTTCTTTCTGAGCATAATGGTATGTTAACTGGTTCTGCTAGATCAGTAAAAGGATTTGATATTTATAAGGCAATTGAAAAATGTTCTTACTTGTGTGACAAGTTCGGAGGACATAAATATGCTGCAGGCTTAAGTATTAAAAAGAAGAACATAGATATTTTTATTGCAAAATTTGAAGAGATTGTTTCAAAAAGTATTAAGCCGGAACAACTTATTCAAAATATTGATATTGATCTTAAAATTAATTTATTAGATATTGATAATAAGTTTTACAGGATTTTAAAACAATTTTCTCCTTTCGGCCCAGGAAACAAAACTCCCGTATTTATTACTAAAAATCTCTGTTTTGATGGTGAAAAAAGATTTATAGGAAGCGATAAATCTCATGTTAAGCTTAAGTTTGCTAGAGAAAATTTATCGTCAATAGATGCCATTGGATTTGGATTTGCATCTTTCTTTTTAAATCATAATAATGAGAGTATAGACATATGCTATTCTTTAAACGAAAATACATGGATGAGTAAAACAACACTACAAATCAACTTAATAGATGTGATATAGTTTAAGAGCTTGACCTACCTATTTTGAGAGCAATCTGATTTTTTATCATAATTAAACTCTTGAGCATATTAAGCTCATCTATCTCTGAGTTATTATTTTTTATTTTCTTTTGAATTAGTTGAATTTTAATTTCAACATGTTGAAGCTTTAGTGTTAGGACTGCCTTTTCAGCAGTTTTTCGTAGATTTTGACTCTCTCTTCCTGTATAGATTTTATGTTTTGTCACCCAATTCTCACTAATCATATGTTGATTTGAAAGTAAATCAACGCACAGTTTATTAATTTCTATATTACCATGTGAAGTGAAGTGAGCTTGATTAATTTTCTTTTTAGAGTTGATGAACCTAAGCATTTCATTATAAATTATATCGTGGGGGGTATTTTCAATTTTGATTTTATCTATTATAAGTTCATTGATTATAAATCTAGCGACACTTGTCTTCTCTTCTTCAAAGAAGATTAATTCATTGCCATAATTAAGTATTAGTCTAATAATCTCTTCTTCATACCTTTTAAGTTTTATATTATTTGAGGCTCTCTTAGGCTTTTCTTTTAAGACTGTATTTTTTTGATTCGAATTAACATTAATTTTCTTTCTTTCTTGATCAATATCTCTTAATAAAACACTCTCTTGAACATCTAGGAGTTTGCTACAAACTTTACAATATTCAGTTCTTGTTAAGTAATCAGGAATAAGTGCTATGGATTTGATAATGTCTTTTATTATAGATACTCGTTTAATGGGGTCATGTTCACTTTCAGTATTTAATATTTTAGTCTTGTAGGTTATGAAATCGACAGCATTTTTATTTAAGAATGTAATTAGATCTTCACTTGAATTTTCTCTAGCAAATGAGTCCGGATCTAGATTCTCAGGAAAAGGTACTACTTTAATATTCATACCTTCTTTAAGGATCATATCTATTCCTCTGAATGACGCCTTGATTCCTGCGCTATCTCCATCAAAAAGAATAGTCACGTTGTTTGTAAATCGATTTATAAGTTTTATTTGATCGCTGGTTAATGAAGTTCCGGATGCAGAAACTACATTTTCAATTCCTTTTTGATGTAATGAAATTACATCTGTGTAACCCTCAACAATATAGCAGTTGTCTTTTTTACTTATTGAGTTTTTAGCAAAAAATATGCCATATAAAACTTTACTTTTATTATAAATTAATGATTCAGGGGAGTTTTGATATTTAGCTTTCGCATTTTTATTTAAGGCTCTCCCTCCAAAACCTAGAATCCTTCCAGAGAAACTATGTATTGGGAACATAACTCTTTCTCTAAATCTATCAACAACACCTTGGTTTTCGGTATTAAAACCCAGACCAGACTTAACTACATATTCCTCTAAGTATGAGTTTTTTATTGCTGCTTTAGTAAAAACATCTTTTTGTTTGGGACTGTAGCCAAGTTCAAATTTTTTAATTGTTTCTTTACTAAATCCTCTTTCAATAAAGTAATTTAAAGCAATATTATTCCCTTCTTCAGTATCCCATAAACTTTCAGTAAAAAAGTTTTTAGCAAATGCAGAAAGAATATATAGACTGTCCTTCTCATTTGCAATTTGAGTTTGTTCTTCAGTTATTTTTTCTTCAATAATATCTATATTATATTTTTTAGCTAGATATTTAAGGGCTTCCGGGTAGCTATAATGTTCTTTATCCATAAGGAAACTTACACTATTCCCCCCTTCTCCACATCCGAAGCATTTATATATTCCCTTTGTAGGGGAAACTGTAAAAGAAGGAGTTTTTTCATTATGAAA
>JABGXK010000260.1 GCA_018675825.1 Flavobacteriales bacterium
AGCTGATAAAGGTTTTTTAATTGATTCAGAAGATATTATTAATAAAGTAGGATATTCTGAAAGAACACAAGCCGTAATAGAACCAAAATTATCAATGCAATGGTTTTGTAAGATGGAAAAGTTATCTAAGCCTGCACTAGATCATGTAATGAATGATGATATAAGATTACATCCTGCTAAATTTAAAAATACATATCGTCATTGGATGGAAAATATTAAAGACTGGTGCGTATCAAGACAATTATGGTGGGGACAACAAATACCAGCATATTTTTATGAGGGTAATAAATATGTGGTTGCTGAGAACATTGAACTTGCACTTTCTCTTGCTCAAAAAGAAAATCCTAGCATAAAAAAATCAGATCTACATCAAGATGAAGATGTCCTAGATACATGGTTTTCTTCATGGCTGTGGCCAATATCTGTTTTTGATGGAATTAGAAATCCTGAAAATAAGGAAATTCAATACTATTATCCAACTAATGATCTTGTAACTGGACCAGATATTCTTTTCTTCTGGGTAGCTAGGATGATTGTAGCTGGATATGAATTTAAAAAGGAACTTCCTTTTAAAGATGTTTATCTTACTGGTCTAGTTAGAGATAAACAAGGTAGAAAGATGAGTAAATCTCTTGGAAATTCTTCTGAACCATTAGAACTTATTGGAAAATATTGTGCAGATGGGGTAAGAGTAGGGATGTTATTATGTGCTCCTACTGGAAATGATTTTCCTTTTGATGAAAATCTTTGTGAACAAGGAAGGAATTTTTCTAATAAAATTTGGAATGCATTTAGACTTATTAAAGGCTGGGAAGTATCTAATATAGCACAAGAAGATGCATCAAGAGATGCTATAAAATGGTTTGGAAATAAGCGAGATCAAACTATTAATAATATTAATCAAGCATTTTCAAAATACAGAATTTCTGAGGCACTTATGTTTACATATAAAGTAGTATGGGATGATTTCTGCTCACTTTATCTTGAAATTATTAAACCTGAATATCAAAAACCAATTGATAGAAAGACATATGAATCAACAATAAAATTCTTAGATGATATACTTAAACTACTTCATCCATTTATGCCTTTCTTATCTGAAGAATTATGGCATCTAATTAAGGATAGAGAAGAAGATATCATTATTTCATCATGGCCAGAAGCTAGAGATATTAACAAGCAGTTAATTGATGATTTTGAAAATACAATAGAGATTGTTTCTGGCATAAGAAATATTAGAAAACAGAAAAATATTGCCAAAAAAGAAAAATTAGAACTACTAATAATTGAAAAAAAAGAAAGCAAAAATAATCTGCAATCTATTATAATAAAACTAGGCCATTTATCGTCAATAAAACACACTGACAAGAAAATAGAAAATGCGTTTTCATTTATGGTAAAATCGAATCAATATTTTATACCATTACTAGATAATTTTGACAAAGAATCAGAGCTAGAAAAATTATACAAAGATTTAGAATACTCAAAAGGATTTCTTAAAATAGTTGAGAGTAAATTATCTAATGAACAATTTGTTAAAAATGCTCCTGAGCAATTAGTTCAAAATGAGCAAAACAAACTTAATGATACAAAAGAAAAAATTAGGATCTTAACAGAAAAAATTAATTCTCTAAGCTAAGATCCTATTTTTTAAACTCTTACTCTATAACTAACTTTCTATTAAACAAACTATTCGAAGTTTTTATCTTTAAAAGATAAACACCTTTTGATTTTGATGAAAGATCAATTCTATTTGAATACTCTCCAATAAATTTATCTGCTTTAATTATATAAACCTCTTCTCCTAAAGCATTATATACGTTTATCTCAATATCACTAATATTATTAATATCCAAATTAATATTTACAATTCCATTTGATGGATTAGGATATATCGATAATGAAGAATAAATGTCTGATGTAATACCTGTAGTACAAGAATCAACATATATCATTACTGATTTCTCAGAGCGACAATTATTATCATCTACAGCAGTAACTGTATATAATTGATCAATAATTGGATTATCAGAAATTACTTGACCATTCATTCCATTATCCCATAAATAAGCTTGGAAACCAGCAGAAGCAGTTATTGTAACAATATCCCCAAGACATAACTTACCATTTACAGGATCAGTTGTTAAAGATACTTGATTTGGTTGATTAACTGTTAAATCAGTATAAATAACACTATCACAGAAATTAGAAGCATCAAGCGTATCTAAATAAATACCAGTATCATAATATGTATTTAATCCAACAATAATAGAATCTCCCTTACAAATCGATAATACATTAGATGTTGCTTGTCCAACTAATTCAATATCATAAAAGAAATAATAAAAACCAGTATTATTTGCTGTTGAACCTGTTAATGAAGCTAATGAACCAAAATTATATGGGTAATTTACATTCGTATTACTTCTAAACAATCCAATCTGATTTGGATTATCTACACCAAGCTCATAATCTGTCCCTACTTCCATATTAAAGTCTAAAGTTATTCTTTGAGGACCAGGCACAACAGATTGTGTTGAACTCTCAATTATAGTACCATTATCATCTGATAGTTCAAATGTTACAATTCCAAAATCTTCAGAATAAATTAAAGCAGAAGCTATAGTAGATGGAGAATAACAATCAAATACTAATCTTCTATCAAAAGCAAAATACCCCCCAGGGGCTGAAGCACTATCAGGAATCCCTCCAAAAATTACTGGATAGCTAGCTGATAAAACATTTAAATTTGTTGTAACTGTACTGTCACAGCCATTAGTTGCAGTTAAAATATCTATATAAGTTCCTGAACTTGTATACATATTATTACCTACCATATAAAAATCCCCATAACATATAGTACTATTGTTAGTACTAGAGCCTCCTGAAATAGTATCAACAATAAGATTTGTATATACAATACTATCGCAACCAAAAGAAGTCTGTAAAGAATCTATGTATGTTCCTGTTGAATCATATAAATTATTACCAAAAACATAAACCTAACCTAGACATACAGTTTGGTTATTTTGATAAGAAACAACTGGATTAACTGTTAAGTTAGTTAATACTAAACTATCACAGCCAGATACAGATATCATACTATCAACATATAAACCTGTACTAGTATAAACACTTGTTCCAATTGTAATACTATCTCCCTGACATATTGAATATTCAGTAGGTGTACTTGAAGCACGAATTTCTATATTATAGAAGAAATAGTAGTAATCACCAAATTGCGATGCACTAGATTGAGTAATAGAAGCTAATGAACCAAAATTATAAGGAAAACTTACACCTTGATTATTTCTCCATAACCCTTCAAAACCTGATGCTGCAGAGACTCCTAATTCGTAATCAGTTCCAGCTGGCATATCAAAATTTAAAGTAACAAAATTAGCACCATCAGCTAAAGCATATATTGTATCTGCTAAAGCGACACCATTATTATCTCTTAACTCAAACTCATAAATTGAATTTCCATCAGAATAAACTGTTGCAGAAACAATCTCTGAAGGCACGTAACAATCAAATAATAAATGTTGATCTCCAGTATAATAACCTCCACCACCAACAGTGTTGTCCTCTATTCCACCAAAGACAGAATTATATTGTGAAAAGATACTAATCTCAGTTATTACAATACTATCACAACCAATAGAAGAAATTAATGAATCAACATATATTCCAGCTAAATTATATACGTTAGATCCTACTGCTATACTATCTCCAGGACAAATACTGTAAAACAGATTCACTGGAGTCTGTACAGTAAGATCTGTTGTAATGATACTATCGCATCCTGCTATATTAGTTAACGTATCATAATACATTCCTGATAAATAATAAATACTATTACCTACATATATACTATCTCCATCACATACAATTATATCAATATTTGTAAAAGAAGCAGAGAATGGAAGGATATAAAGATTTGTAGTAATAATAC
>JABGXK010000261.1 GCA_018675825.1 Flavobacteriales bacterium
AGTTCCTCCAACTACAGAAACTACAGCCCACCCATCTGAAAGACCTACACATGAAACAGAGTCTCTATTGAAAGATGCTATTATTTCATCTGGTTGATCTACAAGAATACTTGAGATAACAATACATCCATTATCGTCAGTGACATCAATAGTATGTAGCCCAGCAGGAGCATTAGTATTTGCAAAAGTACCCCCAAAACTCCAATTGTAATTGTATGATGGAGTACCACCTATCACAGATACAGAAACAAATCCATCAGATTGACCATAACATAATGCACTGTCAGATGAAATAGATGTTATCTGTAATGTATCTGGTTCGGTAATAAAAGAATTAGATGTTGCAATACATCCAGAGCTATCAGTTATAGTTACTGAGTAATTACCAGGAGATAATCCAGTTGCTGTTATATTAGTTTGGCCATCTGACCATAAATAAGAAAAAGGAGATCGTCCACCTAAATGAACAGCTGTAAGAATACCATCACTAGCTCCACTACAACTCACATTATTAATATTAATATTTGTAATATCTAGTAAATCTGGTTCATATACATACAATGAGTCAGTATCAATACATCCTAAAGAATCTACAACAGTAACAAAATAAAAACCTCCATCTAAATTATTAAATGTATTTCCTGATGTAAAGTATGTACTACCCCCATCATTACTAAATTGATATGGAGTTGCTCCTCCAGTTGCCGATGGAGTAATCATACCGTCAGCATCTCCATAGCAGGTAATATCTTCAATAGTTGTAACTAGTGTTGGGTTGTTACCTGATAAAATCTCAGCTGTATCTGCTCCTAAAAAACAACCATTATCATCAGTAACAACTACTGTATAAATACCAGGAAGTAAGAATCCAATACTGGATGTTGTCGCTCCAGTACTCCATAAATAAGTATAGTTTGGAGTTCCACCACTAGCTAGGACTTCAATCTCACCAGAAGCTAGTGTTTGAATACCAGAACAATTTGAATTACTTATAACATTAGTAGTAGACAGTAAGATAGAAGGCTGAATTATAATAACTGTTTCTGATGAAATACATCCATTATCATCAGTAATATCTAATGTGTAATTTCCTGCACTTAAATTAGTTGAGGTTGGACTATTTGATCCATTAGACCAGCTAAATGAATATGGAGCAGTTCCTCCTAAAGGGTTTGGACCTCCATTGGTACCTGAAATAGAGGCAGAACCATCATTTCCACCAAAGCAACTAACCGGATTTGTTACTATTGTATAAGCATTCAATTCACTAGGTTCGGTAATTATAACATTTACACTATCTATACATCCATTACCATCGATGGTATGTATTGAATATGTACCTGAAAATAAGCCAGTATATATGCCTGTGTTTTGTGGTACTGGATAGTAAAAAGGTATATAATATTGATATGTACTCAGCCCTGTACCTCCACTGGCAATTACCTCAATTCCATTTGAGGGATCACCATAACATGGTACAAATAACTGAGAGTTTGTATAGTCAACCTGAAGGTTCACAATAGCACTTTCTGGAGTAGTTATAGAAGAATCAACTGAGCAACCATTGAAGTCTGTGACAGTTACAGAATAAGATGTTAAACTATTTAAATTATTTATAGTTGCTGATGTCTCACCAGTACTCCAAGAAAAAGTATAAGGAGCAGTTCCATTTGGAAGAGCTGTAAGTGAAGCGTTAAGAGCATTATTGCAAGCAGCTACAGTATCAAACGATAATGTTAAATCAGCCTCTCCAATGAATACACTCTCATTAAAAGAACACCCATTATCATCAGTGACTATTACACTATAAGATCCTGTAACTAAAGAACTAGCTGTATCAGTAGTTTGTCCGTTTGACCATAGATAAGAAAAAGGAGAGGTTCCTGTACCTGGATCTACATTAATAATAGCTGAACCCTGACCAGAACCACAATATTCAGGAACTGAATCCATAGAATATATCCAATCAAGAGGCTCAGATAAAGATATTGTATCATAAGCAATGCAATTATTTGCATCAGTAACTGTTAAGTAATAATTTCCATAATTAATAGATCCGCATAAATTATTAAATGTTGGATTTTGAGGCTGAGTTAATCCACTTAAGTCATAAATAAGAGAACCTAAAAGTGAAGGTTCATTAGATACATTAACAGTAACAGAGCCATCACAAAAATTAAAGCAGCTGATAGAAGAAGTTGTAATCCCATTTGCAGTAAATAACATAGGCTCAGTAACATTCAGACTAGATGGAATACCTAAACAACCAGCGCCATCTTGAAGTTGAAGAACATAAGTTCCCGCAACAATTAAAGATCCATTATTGTTATTAAAAACTGAGTCACTAAAGAAAGTTGCTCCATTATCGATTGAAAAAGAATAGCTCGGAGTTCCACCTAAAATATTAGAAAAAGTTATCTCTCCATCACTCGAACCATTACAACTAACACCAAATCCATTAAAAGAACTCATTGAAGAAACATCTGCATTAAAAGTTATTGCATCAGGCTCACTAACATACACCGAATCATCAGCTGTACATCCATTAACATCTTCCACAGTAACTACATAAGATTGATCTCCACATAAATTATTAAATATTGATGAATTCTGAGATGAACCTCCATTAATCGAATATGTATAGCCTGGCGTTCCTGTAAATGTATTGTCAATAGAAAACTGAATACTTGCATCACAAATAGAATTACAAGAAATCACTGTATTAATATTTAATGTTCCAAGTAAATCAACAGGATCATTAAGTGTAAATATTTCATCATTAGTACATAAATTAGCATCTCTATAATAAAGCGTATATGTTCCTGAAGATAATCCACTAAAAACCGGATCAGTTGTCCAAGTTAGATTATCAAGTGAGTACTCATATGGAGCTGATCCAGAAGTTACAGTTGCAGTGATTTCTCCATCCGAAACACCAAAGCAAGAAATATCGTAACCATTATAATTTGATGTAACACCTCCATTTACAGATAATATAGTAGGTTGCCATATAGAAAATGATGATGGTGAAGAAGAAGATGTTGGACAACCGTTTGCATCAGAAATAGCTACTGAATAAGACCCAAAACAAAGATTATCTAATAATGAATCTGTACCAAGAATACTAACTCCATTAATATTATATGGCATAGTACCACCAGAAATTGAAATAAGTTCTGAGGCATCACAAAATCCAAAACACTGATTACTATCTTGATCAGTATTTGTATTTGTAAGTTCTAATGGTGAAAAAATTGTAATAGTATCGTAATCATAAACAGAAGGGTCAGTTAGTACGTTATTTATAAAAGCTGAATTCCCAAAGAATTGAGCAAAAGGAGGAAATGTATTAGCAAATGCTACTGAATCAACCAAAACCATATAGTATGGAGATTCATCTAATCCAGTCGCAGTTACAACAGATCCACTTGTTTGACCACTTGAAAAATAAGAAAATGTTGCAAATGCTCCTACTTTAAAAGCTTTTAACTGATAAGTAACAAAAGATGGGGTTCCTCCTAGAATCGAATTTGTATCATTATCAACATATACATCAATATCGGCAAGATCACCAAAACAATCAATAGTATTAGAAATTACAAGAGAATCAATAGTGACAATTTGTCCTTTTATATTTGTTGAGAATAAAACTAAAAACAACACAGGAACTAGCAATAATAATTTTTTCATCATATGTAAAAATTAAATGTTTGTTTTAAAAAGCTGCAAGATACAAAAAAAACAATTTATCAAACTAAATCATATAATTACATTTATCATCTAGTAAATGTTGATAATTTTTGAACTTTTAAAAAACTGGTTTAAAAGACCAGATTTTAGCTAATCACTAACAGTATTGAATAAATGCTTGATTAAGGTTTTCAGCAATCATTTCTGCTGGTCTTCCTTCAATATGATGCCTTTCTATAAAATGAACAAGATTCCCCTCTTTGAAAAGAGCAATACAAGGTGATGATGGAGGGTAGGGCTGCATATACTCACGCGCTTTTGCTGTGGCTCCTATATCTTGACCAGCAAATACTGTGGTAAAAAAATCAGGTTTTTTTGAATATTCAGTAGACATCTTAACAGCAGGACGAGCATTACCTGCTGCGCACCCACATACTGAATTTACCATCACCAAAACAGTACCTTCTTTTTTATCTAAAATATCAGCAACTTCATCATGATCTCTCATTTCTATAAATCCAACAGATGTTAGGTCCTCTCTCATTGGTTTGCAAATCTCTTCTGGATACATAATAGTCTTATTTTTAAATACAAAATTAAACTTATTTTCGTTTACTTTTAAAAAAATCTTGAAGTAATTTTTTAGAATCTTCCTCTAGCAATCCAAACTCAATTTTTGTTTTAGGATGTAATATTCGGCTTTCTTGTAAACTAAATCCATTTTTTAAATCTCGTGCCCCTATAACAATTCTACTAATTTGAGTCCAAAATGATGCTCCAGCACACATTATACATGGCTCCAGAGTAACATAGAGGGTACACTCATTTAGATACTTACCACCAATATAATCTGCCGCAGAAGTAAAGGCTTGCATTTCAGCATGAGCAGTCACATCATTTAAATGTTGAACATAATTATGTCCTCTAGCAATAATCTGATTTTCACATGTTATAATAGCCCCTACAGGAACCTCCTCTACATCAAATGCTTTTTGAGCTTCTTCAAGAGCTTTAAGCATAAAATATTTATCAGATTTTATATTAATTTTCATAAAACAAAGATAGGGGTTATTATAAGGCAATTTTGTAATTTTGTGTTTTAAATAAATTAGCAGAATGTTAAGAACACATAATCTTGGAGAGCTAAAGCTAAAAGATATTAGTAAAGAGGTTACTTTATGTGGTTGGGTACAAAAAAAAAGAGATCTTGGGGGGATGACTTTTTTAGATCTAAGAGATAGATATGGTATTACTCAGCTGGCATTTAACATGGATAGTGATACTGAGCTTTGTATAAAAGCAAGAAAGTTAGGTCGAGAATACGTAATTCAAATTTCTGGAAAAGTTATTGAGAGAAGCTCGAAAAACCTGCAAATATCTACAGGTGAAATTGAGATTGAAGTAAGTCAATTAACGATACTTAACGAATCAAAAACACCTCCCTTTACCATTGAAGATAAATCTGATGGTGGAGATGAATTAAGAATGAAATACAGGTATTTAGATATTCGCCGAAATCCAATTAAAGAAAATCTATTACTAAGAAACAAAGTTTCTTTAGAGACGAGAAAATATCTTGATAGCCAAGGATTTTTAGAGGTAGAAACACCATATCTAATTAAATCAACACCAGAAGGAGCGAGAGACTTTATCGTTCCATCAAGAATGAATGAAAAACAATTTTATGCACTTCCTCAATCACCTCAAACTTTCAAGCAATTATTAATGGTTGGTGGAATTGATAAGTATTACCAGATTGTAAGATGCTTTAGGGATGAAGATTTGCGATCAGATAGACAACCAGAATTTACCCAAATTGATTGTGAAATGTCATTCATTGATCAAGAAGATATCCTAAATACATTTGAGGGATTAACAAAATATTTATTAGATAAAATAAAAGGAGTTACTATAACTGATTTTCCAAGGATGACATATGATGATGCTATGAGAATTTATGGATCAGATAAGCCAGACATAAGATTTGATATGAAATTTATAGATTTAACAAATCAAGTAAAAGGAAATAGTTTTGAAGTTTTTGATAGATCAGAAATTGTGATTGCAATAAGAGTTCCAGGATGTGCTAACTATACAAGAAAACAACTTGATAAACTCGTTGAATTTGTTAAAACTCCACAGGTTGGTGCAAAAGGATTAGTCTACTGTAAGTACAATGAAGACGGAACATCGAAATCTAGTATTGACAAATTCTTTGATGAAAAAGCAAGGTTAGCTTGGTCTGAAAAATCTGGATGTGAAGATGGAGATTTACTTCTTATGATGTCTGGGGAAATAGAAAAAACAAGGAAATCATTAGGAGTACTTAGGTTAAAATTAGCTGAAGATTTATCTCTTAGAAACCCCGAGGATTTTGCTCCTTTATGGGTATTAGACTTCCCGCTTCTAGAATGGGATGAAGATTCTCAAAGATATCACGCTATGCATCATCCTTTTACTTCACCAAAAAAAGAAGATATCTCAAAAATTGCAACTGACCCAGCTTCTGTTAGGGCTAATGCATATGACCTTGTACTGAACGGTAATGAAATTGGTGGAGGATCAATAAGAATACATGATAAAGAATTACAAAAACTCATGTTTAAACATCTTGGTTTTACAGATAAGGAAGCTCAAGAGCAATTTGGTTTTTTGATGGAGGCTTTTGAATATGGGGCTCCCCCGCATGGTGGGGTTGCTTTTGGATTTGATAGGCTTTGTGCAATACTTGGAGGTGAAGAAAGTATTCGTGATTTCATTGCTTTTCCTAAAAATAATTCTGGTCGTGATATCATGATTGACTCACCATCTAACATTGACCAAAAACAGCTCGATGAATTGAATATTAAACTAAAATAATAGTTTATGCCTACAAACAACAAATATAGTATTTGGATTAAAATTATTTCAGTTGTAATACCGGTTGTTGTAGCAATCTTATTTGGAGTAGATGCAGAGGACATTGGTCTAAAAGCTGATTATAAACTACCTTTGTTTCTACCGCCAATTTATTCTGCTATTAATGGATTAACCGCCATATTACTAATATGTGCTCTTATTGCAATTAAGTCTAAGAAAGTAACACTTCATAAGTGGCTAATGAAAACTTGCATTGCACTTTCTTTAGCTTTCTTAGTTATGTATATTGCACATCATATAACTTCTTCTACAACTTTCTATGGTGATAGTGATGGAAATGGTGTTTTAAGCCTTGCAGAAAAAAAAGAGGTTGGTTATTTATTATATGTCTATTGGACTATTTTATCCTCACATATCATACTCTCCATAGCTCTTATCCCACTTGTTCTAACCAGCTATGTAAGAGCTATTCAAGAGGAGTTTGACCCTCATAGAAAAATATCTAAAATTACCTTCCCTGTTTGGTTATACGTAGCTACTACAGGAGTTGTTGTATATTTAATGATATCAGATTATTATCCTCCTTACTAGTTTTTAGCACTATGAAACAAGAAAATATCTCTGTAATAGTATGGCTATTGTCAGGTTGTTTACTAATATTCTCTATGGTAATAATTGGAGGAATAACCAGGCTTACTGGTTCTGGATTATCCATGGTAGATTGGAAGTTATTTATGGGGGCAATACCTCCACTTAATGAACTTCAATGGATGGATACATTTGAGCGCTACAAACAATCTCCTGAATTTCAAATAAAAAACTACACGATGGGGCTTGCTGAGTTTAAAAACATATTTTTTTGGGAATATATACATCGATTACTTGGAAGGCTTATTGGTTTAGTTTTTATAATACCTTTTATTTATTTTTTAATAAAAAGAAGATTATCAAAAAAATTAATTTTCCAATCTACGATACTATTATGTATGGGAGCAGCTCAAGGATTTATTGGATGGTGGATGGTTAAAAGTGGACTTGTAAAAAATCCAGATGTTAGTCATTATAGATTAGCTACTCATTTAATCACAGCATTTCTAACCTTCTCGTATACTTTTTGGATAGCTTTATCACTTATATATCCAGATAAAAAGCATAATAATATAATCTTATATAAATTATCTTTATCACTAATGATTATTGTAATAATTCAGATAATATATGGGGCATTTGTAGCCGGACTAGATGCTGGAAAAATATATAATAGTTGGCCTAAAATGGATGATGCATGGATAGCAGAAGCTGTCTACTCAACTACTCCTTTTTGGTGGGACAACTTTATTAATGAAATGGCTGGAGTACAGTTTATTCATAGAACTTTTGCATTTTTAGTTTTAGGCCTTATCTTATATATCTTTTATAAATCAAGAAAATTTAATTTAATTAAGATTGAAAAAAAAGCAATCAATATTTTATTAATAACAGTTCTTTTGCAGATGATATTAGGTATTATAACCTTAATAATGGGAGTTCCGATATGGTTAGGTGTTATGCATCAAGTTGGCGCGTTTATTCTATTAGGATCAACAGTTTTTTCAATTTTTATTTTTAAAAAAACCATATAGCTACCCACTTATCTAACACATAAACAAGCTGCATGCTAGGTAAATAAATAAAGGAAGCTAACATTACTTTTTTTGCACTTTCATCATTAATATTACGAAGTAAGCTATATGATTTAGTAGAGAACCATAATCCTAAAGCTAATATTAAAAAGAAAGATCCTATTGATATATTTAGGTTCTCTAAATCTAGGAAAAATGGCAAAACAGATACTATTGTCATTACAAGAGAGGTTACAAGTGCTATCTTTGCTGGATAGGTTCCTTTTTTTTCACCATACATCATTTTAAATCCTGCTTTTTTATATTGATCATCTTGAATCCAAGCAATTGATATGAAATGTGGAAATTGCCAGAGAAATTGAATAGCAAAAAGAATTCCTACTGCTAAACCAAAATCATCTGTGGCAGCAACCCATCCTAATAAAACTGGAATAGCTCCTGGAATAGCTCCAATAAAAATTGATGCTGTTGACATGCGTTTTAGAGGGGTATATGATAGAACATATATCATTAAAGATAAAAGCCCAAAAGCAGAGGATTTTGATAAAAACCCATAAAAACTTGTATGAGGTTTAATAAGACTTAAAAAATAAAAACCAATAATTCCAATAATAATAGAAAATATAATAGCGCTAAATGAGCTAATATTTTTTTTAGGAAGAGGTCTTTCAGAGGTCCTGATCATTAACTTATCATAATCTTGCTCTAAAATTTGATTAAACCCATTAGCAGAGCCTGTTACTAAAAAACCTCCAACTATAAGAAGTATAAACTCTTCAAGTTTAAAATCAGAAACTCCAATAAGATATCCTGCCATTGCTGAAAAAACAACTGTACATGCAAGTCTGAATTTTAAAAGTTGTCCGTAATATTTAAGATGATTAATCAAAAAAATTAATTTACTGGTTTAGGCTTTCTTTTTTGAAAATACCAAAAAACACAAAATAATAAAATTAGAATATAAGGCATGGCCATTAAATAAAGAATACCGTCATTCAATCCTGCCCCCGCAGTTCCGCCTGATTCTACATCAGCCTCTACAGCAGCCTTACACATAGCGCATTG
>JABGXK010000262.1 GCA_018675825.1 Flavobacteriales bacterium
GCTTTAGCATCAAAAGCGACTGGTTATCCAATTGCAAAGATAGCTTCTAAATTAGCAATCGGATATACTCTAGATGAGTTAGATAATCAGATTACTAAAAATACTTCTGCATGTTTTGAACCTACTTTAGATTATGTTGTTATTAAAATCCCAAGATGGAATTTTGATAAATTTAAAGGTTCTGATACTACATTAGGTTTACAAATGAAATCTGTAGGAGAGGTAATGGCTATTGGACGTTCTTTTCAAGAAGCATTACAGAAAGGATGTCAATCATTAGAAATTGGAAGAAATGGTTTAGGGGCAGATGGAAAAGAGATGACAAATCAAGATGAAATTCTACATAAATTAAAATTTGCAAGTAGTGATAGGATTTTTAGAGTTTATGATGCATTTAGAATTGGAATACCTCTTCAGAGAATCCATGATATTACAAGAATTGATTTTTGGTTTTTACGACAAATTGAAGAACTAGTTGTTTTAGAGAATGAAGTTAAAAAATATTCACTTAATACAATTTCTGCTGATCTACTATTAGAAGTAAAGATGAAGGGGTATGCTGATCGTCAAATAGCTCATTTACTTAATTGTCTTGAAAGTGAAGTGTTTAATCATAGAAAACTATTAAATATTAATAGAGTATATAAATTAGTTGATACTTGTGCTGCAGAATTTACTGCACAAACTCCTTATTATTACTCTACTTTTGAGATGGATAAGGAAGTTAATGGTAAAAGATTTTCAGAAAATGAAAGTATATCATCATCTAAAGAAAAGATAATTGTTTTAGGCTCTGGTCCTAATAGAATTGGGCAGGGAATTGAATTTGACTATTCTTGTGTACATGGCGTTCTAGCTGCAAAAGAGTGTGGCTATGAAACAATAATGATTAATTGTAACCCAGAAACAGTATCTACAGATTTTGATACTGCAGATAAGTTATATTTTGAACCTGTTTTTTGGGAATATATCTATGATATTATTCTTCATGAAAAACCTGTTGGTGTTATTGTTCAGTTGGGAGGTCAAACTGCCTTAAAGTTAGCAGAGAAGTTAGAACGTTATGATATTAAAATAATGGGAACTTCTTATAATGCGTTAGATGTTGCTGAAGATAGAGGGAGATTCTCAGAATTGTTATTAAAAAATAATATTCCATTTCCAAAGTTTGCTGTTGCTCAGACTGCCGAAGAAGCTATAAATATCTCTAAAGATTTAGACTTTCCTATTTTAGTTAGACCTTCATATGTTCTTGGAGGTCAAGGAATGAAAATAGTTATTAATGAAGATGAATTGGAACATCATATTATTAATTTGTTAAAAGATATACCTGGAAATAAAGTTTTACTTGATCATTATTTAGATAATGCTATTGAAGCTGAAGCAGATGCTATTTGTGATGGAGAAAATGTTTATATTATTGGAATTATGGAACATATTGAACCGTGTGGAATCCATTCTGGAGACTCATATGCTGTTTTACCTACTTTTGATTTAAGTGATAACGTTCGTCAGCAGATGATAGATATAACTAATAAGATTGCTGTTGCTTTAGAAACTGTTGGACTTATAAATATTCAGTTTGCAATAAAAGATGAGGTTGTTTATGTTATTGAAGCTAATCCAAGAGCTTCTAGAACAGTTCCCTTTATTTCTAAGGCCTATGATGAACCTTATGTTAAATATGCCTCTAAAGTCATGCTAGGACAAAATAAAGTGACTGATTTTGAGTTTAACCCTAAGAAAAAGGGATATGCAATTAAAGTACCGGTATTTTCATTTAATAAATTCCCTAATGTTAATAAGGAACTTGGCCCTGAAATGAAATCAACTGGAGAGAGTATATATTTTATTGATGATTTAATGGATGACTATTTTTTAAAGGTTTATTCTGAAAGGAATTTATATTTAAGTAAGTAATATGAGATATTTAGCAATTGTTTTTTTATGTTATATTCTTTTTAGGTTTATCTTCAAAATTCTTGCTCCCATTTTATTATCTATATTTATTAAGAAATCATCTCAGCGTTTTGAGCAAAATTTTAATCAAAAGCAATCAAATCAAAGGGAGAAAGAAGGGAATGTTTCTATTGATAAAAATATATCATCAGCTTCTAATAAAAAATCAGATAATGTTGGTGATTATGTAGATTTTGAAGAGATAAATGACTAAATAAAATATTATGAATTTTAAAAATGCTAAACCACATATTCTTGTTCTTATAGTTTTTGTAGCTATATCATTTATTTATTTCTCTCCACTTTTGGAAAGGAAGGTCATAGAGACGGATGACATCAAAACTTATAAGGGAATGTCTAGAGAAATAAAAGACCATAGAACAGAAACTGGAGAGGAAGCACTATGGACTAATTCGATGTTTTCTGGTATGCCAGCTTATCAGATATCTGTAAAGTATAAAAATAACCTTATTCAATATGTTGATAAGATATTAAGTCTTGGTTTTCCTCGTCCTGCAAAATATTTATTTTTATATCTTCTTGGTTTTTATCTCTTGCTGTTATCTTTAAAGATTGATTATAGAATAGCATTAGTTGGTTCAATTGCTTTTGCATTTTCTTCATATTTCTTCATTATTATTGAAGTTGGTCATATGAGTAAGGCCCACGCAATTGCATATTTTCCAATGGTTGTAGCCTCAGTATTATATACTTTTCGGGGGCGAGTTTTATTAGGTGGTGCTCTTACTGCATTAACTGTAGCTTTAGAGCTCTATACAAATCATTTTCAGATAACTTATTATCTTGTACTACTTTTATTAATAATTGGTTTATTTCAATTTTACAAGGATTTTAAGAATAAAAATTTACTATCTTTTTTTAAACGTTCTGCAGTTTTAATTTTGGCTGCTCTACTTGCTGCTGGAACTTCATTTACAAGATTATCAACAACTGTAGAGTATGGAAAAGAGAGTACTAGAAGTAAATCAGAATTAACTAACGATCAAGAAAACAAATCAGATGGTCTAGATAAAAATTATATAACTGCATGGAGTTATGGCATTGCAGAAACTTTCACTTTATTAATTCCTAGTTTTTATGGAGGTCCATCAGAAGCTTCTGTTTCAAAGGATACTGAATCATATAAGATTGTTGGAAATCGAAAAATTCCAAATACAAAAAAATTATATCGTGATCATATTCCAATGTATTTTGGTGATCAACCTTCAGTAGGTGGTCCAACTTATGCAGGTTCTATTATTATATTTCTTTTTGTATTGGCTTTGTTGTTTGTGAAATCTGAAATGAGAATATGGTTATTGATAGCAACTATTATGTCATTAATGCTTGCTTGGGGAAAGAATTTTATGTTTTTAACTGATTTTTTCATTGATTATTTCCCTGCTTATAACAAGTTTAGAGCTGTTTCTATGACTCTTATTATTGCTGAATTTACTATACCATTATTAGCTTTTATAGGATTAAATAAGTTTCTCATATCTAATGAATTACAAAATGAAAAGAAGAAAAAATTAAAATTATCTTTTTATATTGTTGGTGGCGTAGCATTATTTTTTGCATTATTTTCTGGAGTTTTTGATTTTGTCGGGCCAAAAGATGGTGAGGGTAGTTTTTTTGAAGCTATACAATTAGATAGAGCAGCTTTGTTTTTCAATGATTCATGGCGATCTTTTATCTTTATTGCATTAACCTTTGGTATTTTGCTTTTATATCTTAACAATAAGTTAAAAACCAATTATGTTATTTTAATTATTGGATTTCTAGTTCTAATAGATATGTGGACAGTTAATAAGCGCTATTTAAATGATGATGATTTTGAAAAAAAATCTAAAGTTGAAAATCCTTATAAACTAACTCCAGCAGATAAATTTATTTTAAAAGATAAGGATCCACATTTTAGAGTTTTTAATCAATCAGTAAATACATTTAATGATGCTAGCACATCATATTTTCATAGCTCTATTGGAGGGTATCATGCTGCCAAATTAAAAAGATATAAGGAGTTAATAGATTTTCATATTTCTAATGTTAATATGAAAGTTCTAAATATGCTTAATGCTAAATATCATATAAAAGATGGGAAACCTGAGTTACAATCTTCAGCTTTAGGGAATGCTTGGTTTGTTAATAATATCAAGATTGTTAAAGATGCTGATCAAGAGATTGCTGCATTAAGTAATTTTGATCCAATTAATACTGCGATTGTAGATGTTAGATTCAGTAATTACCTTATTAATAATCTTGATAATTCATCATCAGATATTACATTAAAAAAATATAAGCCTAATTATTTACAGTATTCATCGAACTCAGTAAATGATGGTATTGTTATATTTTCTGAGATTTATTACAAGGATGGATGGAATGCTTATATTGATGGAAAGAAAACTGATTATTTTAGAGCTAATTATGTTCTTAGAGCTTTACAGGTTCCTTCTGGAACTCATAAGATTGAATTTAAGTTTGAACCCTCAGTTTATTCAACTGGAGAAAATATTTCTCTAGCTTCTTCTTTAATTTTATTTTTCTTATTGTTTTTTGTTTCTTACAAGGAATTTTATAAAAAATGAAAAAAGTTTTAGTTATAACTTATTACTGGCCCCCAATGGGTGGTGGTGGTGTCCAAAGATGGTTAAAAACTAGTAAGTATCTAAGAGATTATAATTGGGATCCTATAATTTTTACAGCAAAGGACCCTGAGTTATCAATGAGTGATGAAAGCCTAGAGGATGATATTCCAGAAGATTTAGAAGTTCTAAGGGCACCAATTTGGGAGCCTTTTAAATTATATAGGCTATTAACTGGAAGAAAACAAGAAAAAGTTAATCCTGGTTTCCTTAAGAAATCTGATAAAAAAAGTATTTTTGAAGGAATTGCTTTATGGATAAGAGGGAATCTTTTTATCCCCGATGCTAAGAGATTTTGGTATAGACCAGCTATTAGAACATTATCAAAATATCTGAAAAACAATCAGATTGATGCTATAGTTTCTACTGGACCCCCCCATACAACTCACCTTATTGCAATGTATATTTCAAAGAAATTTAGTGTTCCTTGGCTTGCTGATTTTAGGGACCCATGGACAAAAATTGATTTCTATCATAAATTAAAGCTCTCATCAAGAGCAAATAAACTACATAAGAACCTTGAATTAAAGGTATTAATGAATGCTGATGCTATAACGACAGTAAGTGAATCTTGGGCAAATGATTTTTTTAAAATATCAGATAGAAAACCATTAGTTATAAATAATGGATACGACCCTGCAGATTTTATCGATAAATCTTCAAATAAGTTAGATACTAATTTTTCTATAACTCATGCCGGATCAATGAATGCTGATAGGAATCCAAGTATTTTTTGGGAAGCACTATGTTTTCTAATAAAAGAAGAAAAGGACTTTAAAAATAATTTAAGTATTAGATTAATTGGTCCTGTAGATATTTCTGTTGTTAAATCAATAGCAGAAAATGATTTGAATGATTATGTGACATATATTGATAATTTAAACCATAATAAGGTTATTGATAATTTAGTATCATCTCAATTACTTTTTCTTCCACTAAATAATAGTCCTAATGTTAATGGTATTATACCTGGAAAAACATATGAATATATTGCAGCTCAGAGGCCAATTTTATGTATTGGTGATATTAATGGAGATACATCAAAGATTCTACATAAAACAAATGCTGGTTCTGTTATCGGATTTGATGATATAAATCTTATTAAACAAGAGATTTTAAGGTTTTATAATTTATATAAGCTTAAAAAATTAAATGTTGATTCAGATAATTATAAGATTTATAGTAGAAAAGAATTAGCTTCTAAATTTGCTAATATATTTGATGAAATTTGTAAATAATATATGGGAATAGTTAGAAAACAAAGTACAAAAAACTTAATTTATCTTTATATAGGTTTGATGTTTGGCGCAACATCAGTTGTAATTCTATATCCTAATGTATTTAATGAAAACCCTCAAAATTTAGGATTGTTACAGATTATTATTGCTTATGCTACCGTTATCTCAACATTTTCTTATTTAGGATCTCCTAAGGTTCTATTAAGATTTTTTCCTCTGATTGAAAATAAAAACAAATTAATATCACTTGTCTTTTATATTTCCACATTTGGCTTTTTATTATTTGGACTAATTTTTTTCTTTTTTAAAGATTTTATTTTTGCATTTATTGAAGCACCTCAATTATTAATTAATAATTATTATTTAGTTTTTTTTATGATTATTTATTTATCATACTATGAAATACTATTTAATCTCTCAAGATCTATATTAAACGCTACTTTTCCTCTTTTTCTGAGTGAAATTTTTAGAAAAGGTACTTCTATAATTTTATTATTACTTCTTTGGGCTAATTTTATATCTTTTAATAATTTTTTAATTCTTTATATCTCTCAATATCTTTTAATGTCAATTCTATTATTTTTTAATATTAGAAAATCATTCAAATTTAGTTTAGTATATAATTTCTCAGGCTTAAATATTGGGGAAATCTTTAAGTATGGGCTCTTTGTTTTAGTTGGAGGTGCCTCAGCAATGCTTGTTTCCAAGTTAGATATGATGATGATAGCTAAATTTTTGTCTTTAGAGGATGTTGCTTTCTATACTATTGCCTTCTATATGGGTAATGTAATAGGTGTGCCAGCTAGAGCTATTGGCTCTATTTCAGCTCCTTTGATAGCAATTTCATTAAAGGAAAATGATATTCTTAAAATAAGTAATTTATATTCGAAATCTTCGTTAAATCAACTAATTATAGGTAGTTTATTATTTTTATTAGTTTGGTTAAATATTGATGATCTTTTTATGTTACTTCCTGAAAAATTTCAGGGTGGTAAAGTTGTAGTTTTATTTATTGGTTTATCTCAGCTTTTTAATATTTCTACTGGAGTTAATGGTCTTATTATAACAAATTCTAAATTTTATTCTTTTGATTTATATGCTAATATTTTCCTGTTATTTTTTACGCTCTTTACTAATTATATTTTTATTCCTGAGTCAAGTCCACTTTATGATTATGGTATTTATGGTATAGATGGTGCTGCCTTTGCTACATCGCTATCTATTCTCCTGTTTAATCTTATTAAAATGATCTTTGTCTATCTAAAACTAAAAATTCAACCTTTCTCACTTCAAACAATTTACACCATAATTTTGGCATTTTTAATATTTTTTATTGTTTCAATATTTAATTTTGAATTTCATAATATTATAAATATATTGATTCGAACTTTTTGTGTTCTTATACTTTATATATTATGTATATATAATTTTAATATTTCTAAAGATTTAAAAAATCTTATGAAAGATTTTATAAGCTATAAGTAACCTAAGTGACGCATATTGTCACCGCAAATTTTTAATATGATATTGTAATTTTCTTTACCAAAAAAAGATAACATATCTTCATTCTTGTTTTTTCCTTTTGATTGAAATTGCTTATTTAGCAAATGATTTATCTCATTGAATTCATTTAGTTCTAATTTTTTAGCCAGCTTCTTAATACAATCTAATTTGTTATTAATGAAATCCTCATATTTTATAAGAATTATATTGTCATTATCTTCTTTATATATATTAAATAGAATATTCCATCTGTATGCTAGATTCTCTATATAATTATTGTTTTCTTGACCAATCCATGAGTTATCAAACACTAATTTCCATGAATGGAATATTTTATTCTTATCATTATTATTTAATGACAAGTGGTTTCCCATAATGTT
Source organism: Flavobacteriales bacterium (assembly GCA_018675825.1). GTDB lineage: Bacteria > Bacteroidota > Bacteroidia > Flavobacteriales > BACL11. The sequence continues at coordinate 7,729 of JABGXK010000262.1, forward strand.
TAATCGATCTAATATACTTCTGATATTATCTATTGGGTTCCTTACAATAAAAACAAATTTTGATGTAGGATAATATTTTTTTAATTCATTGTAAAAAACGGTTAGGTGAGGTTCCTTAATTATCTCTGCAGAGAAATCTAGTTTATTTAAATTAATAAATTGTTTTGTTGATATTTTTTCTTTTTTCCAATTTAAAAAATTCTTATATCTAAATCCACTATAGAAAAGATCAATTGAAGATTTTTTATTTGATAATTCACCTAATAATGAAGCTATTACTGTAGTACCAGATTTCTGATTTCCAAGTATAAATTTTGGGTTCTTATTTATTTGAGTATTTACTGATTTAATAATATATAATAGTGCTTTAATAGTAAAACCAATATCTCTTGAGATTGGTTTTAATGGTTTTGGTAATATTTTATTTATAAATCCCATTATTTATTAAAACAAATTTACAACTATATATTATTATATTTTAAATAAATTTGTGGTAATGAATAAGCCTAATTTAATTTTTATTTATCCCAAAAAGTTCACTTTTATAAGAACAGAAATAAAATTACTTGAAGAAGGTTATAATCTTAAGATTTATGATTTAAATTGGGAAAATAAAACTGCACTACCATTAAATCTTTTTAAACAGTTGTTTTTTTTAATTAGGTATATTTTTTTTACTAAATCTGTTTTAATATCATTTGGTGGTTATTGGTCATTGTTGCCAGCTATATTTGGTAAAATATTTAATAAAAAAGTATTTATTGTTGTTCATGGTACTGATTGTGTTGATTTTTCTCAGATAGATTATGGTAATCTTAGATTACCAAGGATGCGATTTTTTATTAAATATACTTATAAACTTGTTGATACTATTTTACCTGTTAGTGATTCATTAATATTTACAGAAAATTCATATTATAATGATGAAAAATTATTATTTGGATATAATCATCATTTTAAAAAAATTAAGACGAAACACCATGTTATCCATAATGGAATTAATACTAATGATTGGTGTCGTAATCATGATATCAATAGAAATAAAAAATCTTTTATTACTGTCTTATCTAAAGGACAGTTTATTAGAAAAGGGGGTGAGTTAATTGTTCAGCTAGCTAAGAGACTTCCCAATTATGAATTTAATTTTGCTGGTATTGATAATTCAGATATTCCAGAAGATCTACCTAATATAAAATGTTTAGGTTATGTAACTCCAGATCAGTTACAAGATTTATATAGTAAAACACAATTTTATTTTCAGTTATCTTTATTTGAAGGTTTTGGAGTGGCAATATGCGAAGCAATGTTATGTGAATGCATACCTATTGTTTCAAATGTTAATTTTTTACCAGGAATTATTGGTGATAGTGGTTTTATTCTTAAAAAACGAAATGTAGATATGCTTGATAAATTAGTTAATATTGCATTTAATTCTAGTTATGATGATTTAGAGAAAAAAGCTAGGGCTAGAGTTGTAGATAATTTTTCTTATCATAAAAGAAAAGATAATTTGTTAAATTTTTTAAATAGTCAATGAAGAATATTTTTCATATAGGTTATCATAAAACTGCTTCTACTTGGTTTCAGAAAAGATTTTATCCTTTTGTTAAAAATATAAGTAATGTAGATAGAGATGATATTAAACGTCATTTTTACTTTAGAGAACCTGTTAGCTTTTCAATTAATAATGATTTAGTTTTTTGTGATGAAGAACTTTCTGGAAATATCCATAATGCTGGTCTTTCTGGTTTTATACAGAATAATATTGCAAATGAAATATCACAATTTAGTAATCCTAAGGTTATTATCTTTATAAGAAATCAGTATGATATTATTATTTCTTCTTATTTACAATATATTAAAGAGGGTGGTACCTATTCTTTAAGGAAATACTTATATCACAATGATTTTAAGAGGCCACATAGAAGCCCTTTATTTTCATTTAATCATTTTGATTATAATACAATTATAGAAACTTATATAGATCTTATTGGAAAAGAGAATATATATGTATACCTATATGAAGATTTTATTAAAGATCAGAAGAATTTTATTCTAGAATTTAATAAAGATCACAACTTTGATATTGATACCAGTTTAATAGATTTTTCAAAGAATAATTTCTCTTATTCTTATTTGTCTTATTACATGGCAAGGATTTTTAATAGGTTTACTAGAAAAGATGTCTTATATAAGCATTATCTCTTTCATATTCCATTATTCTATGAATATTCAAGAGAGGTTTATAGTAGAATTAGATTATTAGAAATTAATAAATCTAGTTTCTTAAATACTAAATTGAGATCTGAAATTAAATCTTTTTATGCTGACTCTAATAACTTATTAAAAAAGAATCTTTCTTTAGATATTGATAAGTATAATTATCCCACTTGATTATATTACCTTATTTATTCCAATAAGCCATCTCATTTGTATGAATTCATTATCATTTGCAGGTGTTCTATTTAAAAATAAAGGAAGGTCTAATCTTATTACTAGTGGCTTAACATTTGTGGGGTTAAATCTTAATGTAGTTTCAAATCCTATTCCTGCATCTATTCTAAGATCTGAAAAAATATCATTCAAATTATCTCTATTTATTTTTTCATTAGTAATGGTACCAGCATCAGCAAATAAATATGAGTTTATCTTATTAC
>JABGXK010000263.1 GCA_018675825.1 Flavobacteriales bacterium
ATGGACAATTAAAGATCTTCAAAAAACCTCTTTATCTTCTTCTGATACTAAAATCCTTACTTTTTATAAATCTATTAAGGAAACTTTGGAAAGATTTAAACAAGATGATTTAACGATTCTTCAAGTTAATATTTCAGTTAATGATTTCATGGAAATTATTTCAGAAGAAATTGAGAAATTAGGTGGAATAAGTGAAGAGTATGAAAATGCTATCGGTAAAATTAATGATATAATTTCGTTTATAAGAATAGACCTTGATGATAATTATAAATATTATATGAAAAATAAAGATAAGCTTATTACCAAGAATGCTAATTCAAATTATGAAGATTATTCAGGTCGCATAAAAAATGCAAAATTTGATATTCAAGAAAATGAAAAAAAAATCAAGGAAGCTTTAAATGGACTAATTAGATATAAGATATCTGAGAATAATATAACTCCAGAGTTAAATAAAATAACTAAAAAGTTCCCTGATTTATCTAGCTTAACTGATGGAATACAAATATTAAATAAACAACCAAAATTAAAAAAAGAAAAAGAAATATTAGAAAATAAACTTAGTAAAAGAAAATTAGCATTAAAAATTTTAAATGAAGATTTAATAGTTAAAAAAGAATCATTGAAAAATAAGAATAAGTTCTCAAAAAATATTGAAGTGCTAGAAAAACATGTAGAAGCAGCATATAACTTATCAAGCAAACTTCAAGATATGGATAACATCATTACTAAATTGAAGAAAAATCAAGAAGTTCCTGATGATACTTTTACAAATGATAGTCTGGAAGTAATTAATAGTATTCTCGCAAAAAAAATGCAATCTGTTAGACATGAAGATAAAGATCATGATTTAAAGAGATTAAACTATAAAGATCAATTTTTTCTTACTACTGATAATATGAAGTTATATTTTGATGATTTTGGTACTGGTCAAAGTCAGGTTAATTATTTGAAAAGTAAATTAGAAAGAAAATATGATAAACCAATGGTTGTATTATTAGATGAAACTGGCAATATGGCTCCTTCTACAATAGAGTTATTACATTCTATTATTAAAAAACTATACACCGAAGGAAAAATATTAGCTGGCATTTTAGTTCAACCAGGTAGTGAACCAATAGTAACAAAAATAAATTAGTAATGAATAGTATAATCAAAAGACTCTATAAAAATGTTTGTGATGTTATTAATGATAAAGAAATGAAAATTAAATTAGATTCCATTTTTTTAACTTTCATTGATAAAAAACAAAATGAGTTAATTAAAATATTGGAACCCTCATGTATTTCAACTGATTCACTTACAAATAATCAACTTGACTCAATTAATAAGGATCATATTTATGAATTTCCAAATAAACAAATTTCGATAAGTGCTTTTGGAATATATGAATATGAAAAAGAAGAAAAAGATATAGATGATCTTAAGTTAGTTAAATTTTTTGATAAAAAATGGAAAGAGAAAGTTCCCTCTCTGCCATCTGAAACTAAGCTTAGCTCAAAAGAGATTTTAGTTATAACTGCAATGTTATGCTCAAGAGCCTTCAGTCTTGACCAATGTATTAATACAAGTAAAAAAGATTCAAGAATTGTAGATGAGTGGTATAATCTATTTAAAGAAGTTCATACTTTTTTATTAGAAAATAATTTTATAAATAAACCTTTTGATGGTATAAAAAGTCCAATGAAAGGGAATGAAAAATTAGTTAGACAAATGATGAGAACAATAGATAAACTACCACAAAAAACTAATATGATTGCTGTTACTCAATCTAAAAAGCGATATCATTATTATTTAAATATTGTTAATTCTGATAGAAACGTAAATACTGAAAATCTAAAAAGTATTATTAAACTAATTACTAATGACAATGCTGAATTAATTAATGTATTACCAAAATTTTGTGATGATATTTATTCTAAATATTTTTCAAAAATATATGAAAATACACTTTTTAATCAAGGTTACAGAAATATTATTGTTGAAGCTTCAAAAGATTTATTATTAAGTTAATCTAACATCAGGAGCGGTTTCACAGCTGAAATCCGCCAACCGACCCAAGTGGGCACGGTGGTTTGATCCTTAAACGGTAGATGTGCCTCTTATGAGGAATCTTAAAGCCGCCTGATGGGTGGCTTTTTTCGTTTATAGACCCTGGTGTGCAACCTAAAATAAAAGGAGGCACACGATGCCAAGGAAAAAAGATACTTATCCTGGGAAAAATCACAGGTGGGAATTAAGTGTAGTAG
>JABGXK010000264.1 GCA_018675825.1 Flavobacteriales bacterium
TAGTCAAGGGTATATTAGGTTTGTTCATTATTGTCTCCCATGCTCTCAATAATTTTTTCTATTATATTTTCTTTTCTATAGTCATTACTCCACATTGTCTTGCAAGAGAAAAATGCCTTATCATCAGACCAGTAAGCAATTTCTTCATCATCACTAAAACACAAAAATGTTTTCTTTTCATTGAAAAGATTTTCTTTAACCATTGAATAGATATATGGCCCGGATGATCTTCCTACAATTACATCACAAAATGTTGAGAGAAACCCAATTTCATTTAAATCAGTATTGTTTTTTCCAATAATATCAGAAGTAAACTTTATATTTTTAATGATGGTTTTAAATTTTTCTGTCAGTATAAAATCAACAGATGGATATGACATAGCAATTTCTTCTACAATATTTTCAAAACTAAAATTTTTTGATTGCTTTGAAACTACAGATCCGTTGCAAATTAATATTTTTTTAGAATTAGAACGTTTAACGTATTCTTCTATATTTTTAATATAATGTTTGCTATAATCAACTTTAGGTACTAATTTTCTAATATTGCTCGGATCTATATAACCTGTGTTTGTAATATATTTAATGTGATCGTTAAACAAATCAAATAGTGTGTTAATAGTACAGCTACTAGTATCTTTAAACGAACTACTTACACCGTACCACGTATTCAAACAAAGAGTTCTTGTATGTAAATTCCACATTCTAGGTGAGTCATTATCCAAATACTCTATGCATTCATTAGATATCTTTAGATTAGGGATGTCCTTTAATAGCTCTTTTGATTTATTATGAACATAAATATAGTTTTCAGCTTTAACATTATTTATAATTAGCTTTATAAATTCTCTAGAGACGTGTATGTCTCCATTTTGCCAGTGATTATAGAATACTAAGTTTTTTATCATTTTATATCGACTCCAATGCTTTTAAATCTTGCGTATATATTATTATTTTCAAAAAAACAAGTACTGTCTACTGTTTTTGCAGTTTTAATTTTTGATTTTAATTCAGGTAAAGTTTGAAATAAAATTGCATTCGGGCATGACTGTATTAAACTGGCGTGTCTAGTGTAATTACCGTAAGTCTGTTGGAATAAAATTCTTCCTGAATATAGTACTTCGTAAGTTCTAGTATTAAATCCTCTTAGAATTCCTACAGGATTTAATATTCTTTCATAAGAAAGTAAATTATTGCAATAGTCATCCCAAGAATAGTCTCTAGAAAGATTAGTAATATTGATTTCGCTTTTAAGATCTAGATCTGTGAGGATATCATTTAACAATTTATTTCTTGATGCATACTCGGGCTTTCCTGCTTGACCAGAAAATAGTATCCTACTATTTGTTGCTTTTGTATCTCTCTCATCAAAAAACTTTCTACTGGCCCATTGTGGAAGCCAATCTCCATAAATATTTGCATCATCTTCGTCGCAAACATATATTTGGTCTACAAACCTCTTGAGAAGTGATATGCTGTATTCAGATTTTGCTTTCCACTGTGGTACTATTGCATCAATTCTTTCAAAGCACCAAACTGCTTTTCTGTGCTTGTGTGACAACCATTTTTGTATCTTTTCTTCTGTATCCCATAGATAAAATAAAAAGTCATGCCCTACAAAAAAAAGATCATGATCTATGTCATAAACATGTTGATAATTATCTTCAGAAACAATTACTACATCTGCTATATTATAGTCTAGTATAGAAGAACTAGTTCCGCATCCATAGTCATTTGTAATAATTTTCATTATTTATTCTCTCTTTTTAAAAACTAAGCCATTGCTCTTAAAGTAATAACCTTTAGCAATAGACCTCACTAGTTCAGTTTCTTCTTCACAAAAATCAAAATTATATTTGTCAAACACATTAATCCAGTATTCTTGATTTCTGCAATTAACATGATGATAGCCAGGTTGCCCTTCAGGAGCGAAAGTGACATAACACTTTTTTGATTTTTCGAACATGTTCATGTAATTTTCTTGGTACTTTTCTTCAACATGCTCTAAAAACTCTATCGATATTGCAATATCATGTCTAATTACAATATTATTTTTACCTTTTGAAAAATCATGTTCTATAAACTCTATGTTCTTAAAGTTATTTTTAGCATATTTAATTGCTCTTGGTGAGCCATCAACGCCAGTGCATATTTTACCTTTTTCTTTAAAATAGTTTGTTACATGCCCAGAACCACAACCTACATCAATAATAGAGTTGATATCGTTATTTTTTAAAATATGCTCAAAAACAGGAATGTCAAAAGATTCTTCATCACCTTCTAAAATACAGCCGTCTAAATGATAAGGTAAAAAAGAACCCTCTCCAAACAAAGCTCTCCAGCTTTCTGAAAGTTCATAATATGATTTGTGATTAATCTCTCTTTCAAATATCTGGTATATTTTTTGATTAGACTCTTTATCTATTTCAACGCCTTCAAGGGAATTTAATATTCTTAAAGGAAAGTATAATAAGTCAATCAATGCATTAACTTTAACCTGATCCCAGTCAGTCTTAAAGAAATTATCTAAATCAATACTTACCTTGCCTACCTTAAAATATCTTTCATTTTTATCTTTCATAATCATCCTTTATTCTAAAAACATCATCTAAAAAATTTGTACTGACTTCCATTAGCATTGTATCACAAGTAGCGTCTGCACCAAACCTATGAA
>JABGXK010000265.1 GCA_018675825.1 Flavobacteriales bacterium
AAAATTGATATTCCTAAAAAAAAGTAATTATTAAATATTAAGCTTGTCCAAGCAGCATGAGTATCATTATAAAATGCATATACAATAGAAATAAATCCAATCACTATTAAAATGATTGATAATATATTAGTAGATTTTGAAATTTTATACATTTTTTAATAATTTATTCAGCACTATATTTTTGTAATTCTTGAACATAAAGAACAATTTTCCATCTTTCTTCTTCACTTAACTGAGATGAATGGGGTCCCATAGCATTTAAACCATATGTGATAGCATGAAAAATATGGCCAGGCTTTAATTCACTCATAGGCAAATTAGCTCTTCTGAGTAATTTAGCTTCATTATAATGAGGAATAGCAGAATAAATTGGATGAGTGATAGATCCTCCTCCAGCACCAAATTCACCATGACAATGCTTACAAAACATTGAATATAATTTCTTCCCATCATTAATATTGGCTTCAGTATTATCAATTGGATTTATAGCATTATTTCCGGCATCTAAATAATCTGATAAAGTACCATCATAATAAAAAGTAGATAAATAATTTCTTGCAATCGTACCCTTAACTGGTTTTCTAGCATTCAAACTATCACTAAAAACTGAATTCTGTCCATAAGTTTCTAAAGATGGTGAACGATACATATTAGGCATGAATTCATATCCTGGTCCAGAATTTGAACAAGAAGAAACAACTAGAACCAAAACTAAAATAAATACTCTATTCATTTTCAATTTTTTTTTCATTAATTTCAGAAGCCCCTGTTGATGTGAGTAATTTTTTAATCTCTAAATCACTTCCTTCAATCTCCAATTCCATTAAAAATTTATCATCAGTAGTTCTTGGATCAGGACTTTTAGTTTTTGCTCCAGGATATAATCTATTTCTAAATAAATACGTTAAGGCCATTAAATGTCCAGCAAAAAGTACTGTACATTCAAACATGATTGGAACAAAAGATGGCATATTTTGATAGAAAGAAAAATTAGGTTTTCCTCCAATATTCATAGGCCAACTTTTCCCTACACCAGAGATCATAATATAATAAATCAATAATCCTCCAAAAGTAAGTCCTAAGCATCCATATATAAAAGCTGTTATAGCCATTCTTGTTTCTTTCAATCCTAATGCATGATCAAGACCATGAACAGGAAAGGGACTATAAACTTCTAAGATTTCAATATCCTTTGACCTAAGTTCTAAGACAGATTTTAATAACACTTCCTCATCATCAAAAATAGCATATAGTGTTTTTTTACTCATGGCTTTGTTTTTTAAATTCTGATCCTGAAGATTTTAAGATTGATTTCAATTCAGCTTGGGCAACAACAGGAAATGTTCTGGCATACATTAAAAATAAAGTAAAGAAAAATCCTATTGTCCCAAGAAAAATTCCGATATCAACAAAAGAAGGCGAGAACATTGTCCATGAAGAAGGAAGGAAATCTCTATGCAAAGAAGTTACAATAATTACAAAACGCTCAAACCACATTCCAATATTTACAAATATAGATAGTATAAAAGTAGCAATAAATGATGTTCTAATTTTACGTATCCAATATAATTGAGGTATGATAACATTACATGACATCATTGCCACATACGCCCACCAATAAGGACCAGTTGCTCTATTTAAAAATGCATACTGCTCAAACTCCACACCAGAATACCAAGCCATAAAAAGCTCAGTAATATATGCTGTACCAACTAAAGAGCCTGTAAATAGAATTATAATATTCATATACTCAATATGCTTAATTGTAATATAAGATTCCAAACTAACAACTTTTCTCATAATTATTAGTAGAGTTTCTACCATTGCAAATCCTGAAAAAAGTGCTCCTAAAACAAAATAAGGTGGGAAAATTGTTGTGTGCCATCCAGGTATTATTGATGTTGCAAAATCCATACTTACAATTGAGTGTACAGAGAAAACTAATGGAGTTGCTAAACCTGCTAGAACCAAAGAAACTTCTTCAAATCTTTGCCAATGTTTTGCTCTCCCACTCCATCCAAAGGATAATAAGGTATATAATTTCTTTTTCATTGGACTAATTTTCTTACTCATCCTATCCCTAATCATTGCAAAATCAGGAATTAATCCAATATACCAAAATACAGTAGAAACGGTTAAATATGTAGAAATTGCAAAAACATACCAAAGAAGAGGAGAGTTAAAATTCTGCCATAGTGAACCAAATTGATTTGGTATAGGAAAAACCCAATATGCAAGCCATGGTCTACCCATGTGTATTACAGGAAATAAACCTGCCTGAATTACTCCAAAAATTGTCATTGCTTCTGCAGAGCGATTTATTGCCATTCTCCATTTTTGACGAAACAGCAAAAGGACGGCAGAAATTAATGTTCCAGCATGCCCAATTCCAATCCACCAAACAAAATTTGTAATATCCCAAGCCCAGTTAACTGTTTTATTTAAACCCCAAACACCAATACCAGTTCCTACAGTATAAGCCATACATCCAACGCCCCATAAAAAAAGAATAACAGATAATATAAATAAAATCCACCAATATTTATTTGCTTTACCTTCTACAGGTCTAGCAATGTCTCTAGTGATATCATGGTAAGTTTTGTTACCAAGAATTAAGGGATCTCTAATCTCTGATTCTTTATGCATTACGCTTTATTTCTAATCTTAGTTTGAAAAAATACTGAAGGCTTTATATTTAAATGATCTAATAAATCATATGCTCTTTCATCATTTCTTAAACGCCATACTTCACTCTCTTTGTTATTTGAATCTCCAAATACAATAGCATTTGTTGAACATGAAGATGCACATACTGTCTGTGCATCAGTATCTTTAATAGGTTGACCACTTTTCTTAGCATTTAGCTTAAGTTCTTGAATTTTTTGAATACACATACTACACTTTTCAATAACTCCTCTTGATCTAACAACAACATCTGGATTCAGTACCATTTTACCATAATCATCATTCATATTAAAATCAAACTTATCATTATCTGAGTATTGAAACCAATTAAACCTTCTTACCTTATAAGGACAATTATTTGCACAATACCTTGTTCCAATACATCGATTATAGGTCATTTGATTCAGACCTTCATTACTATGAGTGGTTGCAGCTACAGGACATACAGTCTCACATGGAGCGTGATTACAATGCATACACATGATAGGCTGGAAAACTACTTCAGGATTTTCTGAAGGCACTTCCATTTCACTAAACATATCTATAGCTGATTTCTTTTCTTTTGCTGAAAGTTCCTTAGTCATATCAGAAGAAAAATAACGATCAATTCGTATCCAGTGCATATCTCTACTCTTTCTGATCTCCTCTTTACCAACAACAGGTATATTATTCTCTGCCTGACAAGCTACTACACATTCTCCACAACCAATACAAGAAGTTAAATCAATGGATAGATTCCAAAAATGTCCTGTTTCTAAATCATGTTCTTCATAAAGAGAAACTTGATCAGAGGGTAATTTACCTTTATAAGTTTCATAGGTTTCTCTGTGATTTCCTGAAGATGGATTCTTAATATACTCATTAAGTGTTGTTTCCTTAACAATATCTCTACCCATCATAGTATGATGAAGTTGAATAGAAGCAAACTCATGTTCACCATCAACTTTAGTTAAGGTAACTGATTTAGCATCTAAAAAAGGATATGCATTAAATCCAACTTTATTACCGGCCTTACCAGCTTTAGTTCTACCGTATCCAATTGCCATTCCAACAGTATCAGTAGCTTGTCCTGGGCTAATCATTACAGGAACATTTAATAACTCCATATCATTGTCTGAAGTTACGTTAACAATACTTCCATTTAAAGCTCCATTCGAAACATTTACATTAGATAATCCTAACTGCTCTGCTGTACTCAAAGATATAGTTAGATAATTATCCCAACAAGCTCTTGTAATTGGATCTGGAAGTTCTTGAAGCCATGGGTTATTCGCTTGAAAACCATCACCTAAGGCTATAGTCTCATATATTTCAAGATCTATAGTTTCACTATTTGATTTACTTGATTTTATTAAAACTGACTGGTCAATAAATCTTTTTATATTAAGCTTTTTTTCATTTAAAGTAAAGTATCCATCATGTAGGGACTTATGCCATTCGATACCTTTATTAATCCAAAAATCTTTAAGATATGTTAAATAATCTGATCTATCTGTCCATACTAAAAGACTCTCCTGAAATTGACGAGTATTAAATAAAGGAGAAATAGTTGGCTGCATTAATGAGTAATTACCATACTTAGGATTAGCATCTCCCCAGCTTTCTAAATTATGATTATCTGGACACACATAATCCATCAAAGAGGATGTCTCATCGTTATATAGAGAAGTCGATATTTTTAATTTTACATTTTTTAAAGCGTCATTAAATTCAGTGGCTTTTGCAAGAGAATAAGATGGATTAACATTGTAGGTAATAATTGCCTCAATATTACCTGCTTTCATATCACTAAGTAAATTATCTAATTTATTTGTGTTTCCTTGCTTTAAATTAGAGGGGCTACTAATAGAGATTGTACTATTATAATTTCCTAACGTATGATTTATAGCATTAACAAGTAACTGAACATTTTTGTCATTACTATTACTAACAATGATAGATTTTGATGGATTAGCTTTCAAAGCTTTTACAATTTTTGAAAATTTACCATTTGTACATTGGTTTAATAAATTCTCATCAAAGCTTTTCCCGTTCACAGCATCTAATAAGCTAGAGATTAAATATCCTTGCTCAGAAGGCTTTATTCTAATTCTTTCATCAGCATTTGCACCAGTAAGAGACATATTTGTCTCAAGCTGATAATGCTTTGACATCTTACCGGATTTTGGATTTCTTCCATTCACATAATCAGTAGAATACTCATTTTCCATCCAATTTGCAAGAAAATCTGCTCCAAAAGAAACAATAACGTTTGCTTTATCAAAGCTATATGATGGTACTAATCTCACACCAAATGAATCCATATTTGCATCTAAAATCCCATCATAAGGGGTAGAATCAATCATAACATGTTCTACATTCTTATATTTTTTCGAGAAATCCTTAACTAATTTTTCAGTTGAAGGACTTATAATAGTAGAGGTGAGTAATGCAATTTTTCCATCAGTAACTGCTTCTAATTTTTCTTTTATTTCTAAATCTACAGTTTGCCAATCTGTTTCTTTACTATCTTTAAGAGGATACTTTAATCTTGCAGAATCATATAACGAAAGAACTGATGCTTGAATTCGAGAATTTGAGCATGTACCATTATTTTCAATCTTAATTGGTCTTCCCTCTCGAGTTTTTACTAATACACTTGCATAATCCCTTCCGTCATAAATAGTAGAAGCATAGTAATTTGCTACACCAGGTATTATCTCATCTGGTTTAACAAGATATGGAATAGATTTAACAACCGGTGTTTCACAAGCTGCTAAAGTAGCAGCAGCAGTACTAAAGCCTAAAAACTTTAAGAAATCTCTCCTACTACTACTAGTACTAGAGAGATTCTTTTTATCGCCTAAAAACTCATCTACAGGTAATTCCTCAATAAACTCATTTTGAGCAAGTTTCTCAACTATTGGGTCATTGTTTAATTGAGCAAGCCCTTTCCAATATTTCTTAGTTGTTTTCATTTCACTCATACTTATATTAATAATGGCATTTCGCACATTCAATACCTCCTATTTTATCCACTGTTATTTTTTCACCTTTATATTTTTCTTTTAACTGAGTATGGAGCTCAGTATAATATTCATTGCCTTCCATAGCAACTTCTGATGTTCTATGACAATCTATACACCAACCCATTGTTAGCTCAGCATGCTGATAAACCACATCCATTTCTTCAATAGGACCATGACAAGTCTGACATTCAACTTTACCAGCAACAACATGCTGAGAATGATTAAAGTATGATAAATCAGGTAAGTTATGGATTCGAACCCACTTAATCGGCTTTTGGTCATAGCCCTCTATATATGTTCGAGTATCAGGATCAAATCCTATAGCATCGTATATTTTAGAAATCTCTGAAGTACCAGTGATAGTGCCCTCATTTATATAAGTATGACAATTCATACATACATTTGCAGATGGGATTCCTGAATGTTTACTATTTCTAGCAGAGGAATGGCAATAATTACAATCAACTCCATTTTCTCCTGCATGTACTTTATGTGAAAATGCAATAGGTTGTTCAGGTTGATACTGAGAATAAACACCAATCCCCAGCATGCTGTCATAAGAAAACTTTAAAACAACGATTATGCATGCTACAGAAACAAAAACAACATTTCTATGCTCACTAATAAATAACTTAAATTGATTAAGAAGAGTTTCAGGAATTGTTTCTGTCTGCTGATCTAAACTCTCTTTTAGTTTATTTTTTAAAGATGTTAGTATATAAACTAAACATAGTAAAAATAAAGCAATAAACATTAGTTTAGTTGAGTTTGCAACACCTTCATCAGAAGCTAATACTAAGTCAGCGCTAGTAGCCTTAACTTGAATTGGAGGATTTTTAAGATATGCATAAAGAGCCTCAAAATCTTCGTCTTCAAAATAAAAAGATGTCATGGCCACCTTATTATATTCTTCATAAATAGCAATTGCATCAGCATCTCCAGACGCAATAAAATCAGAAGAACTATTAATCCATTTTTTTAACCAGTCCTTTTTTCTTTTTTCTGTTACACCTTCTAAACCAGGACCAATAAGAGAATTAGTACCTATACTATGACATGAAACGCAGTTAGTTTTGAAAATTTGCTCTCCTTTTTGAACAGCAAGAGAGTCTACAACATCTTGAGAGAAGATGTTTGTAAAAGATATTAAAACAATAACTAGTATTTGTAGTATAGTATTGTTATAAAAGAATTTCATCATATATCATTCACCAATTTCAGCGCAAATTTAAATTTTTTATCTAATACTTTTAAGTAGAAAACAATGAATTATAACAATTTATAATTATTCTAAATAACTAAAATTAAAAATAAAAAAAATTGATAATTTTTAAAGATTTAAAAAGCTATAATGAACTTATCTCAACAACTTGCTTAACTTTTGGAACAGCATTCTTAACTGCAATCTCAACTCCATTTTTAAGAGTCATCATACTGACATGACAAGTTTCGCAAGCACCTGATAACTTGACTTTTACAATATAATCATCAGTAACCTCGACCAAACTAATATCTCCACCATCAGTTTGAAGATAAGGTCTTATTTCATCTAAAGCTCCTTCAATTTTATTAATAATTCGTTTACTTGTTATCACTATTTTTATTTTTTATGAGCAACCTTTCATGTTAGTTATCTTAACCGCATCAGTTGATGGAAGATTTAAATTTCTTTTTTCAACTACATCTACAACATCTTTTGCTAAATTAATAAATGATTTTGAAATTTCACTATTTAATTGTAAAACTGCAGGACGTCCAGCATCTGAAGCTTCTCTCAAGGATTGAACAATAGGTATTTGAGCCAGTAAATGAATATTCAACTGATCTGCTAAATTTTTAGCTCCATCCTTACCAAAAATATAATATTTTTTATTAGGCAACTCAACCGGTGAAAAATATGACATGTTTTCAATAATACCAATAACAGGCACATCTATACTATCCATCTCAAACATATTTACACCCTTTCTAGCATCAGCTAATGCAATATCTTGAGGGGTACTAACTACAATAGCTGCCGTTAGAGGAATTGCTTGAACTAGTGATAGATGAATATCACCAGTACCAGGAGGAAGATCTACAATCAGATAATCAAGATTACCCCAATGAGTATCCCATATAAGTTGATTTAAAGCTTTTGAAGCCATAGGTCCTCTCCATACAATTGCTTGATTAGCTTGAGTAAATAATCCCATAGAAACCATCTTGACACCATAATTAGTTAATGGCTCCATTTTATTTTTATCCTCAACTTTAACAGCCTTTGGTGATTCTCCTACCAAATCAAACATTATAGGCAGAGAAGGACCGTAAATATCAGCATCAATCAAACCTACTTTATAATTCAGATTAGCTAATGCAACAGAAAGATTAGCAGCAATAGTTGATTTTCCGACACCCCCTTTACCAGACGATATAGCAATAATATTTTTTACTCCAGGAATTGGATTTCCTTTTATTTTATTTTCCTTTTTGACAGCTCTTAAAATCTGATTAACTTTTACTTTAATATTATTATTGAAATTTGATTTTATAGTTGCCGAACATAACGCTTCTATTTTCTTTTTATACTGCAAAGTAGGATTTGTAATTTCAATATCTAAAAGAACTTCATTACCAAATATTTGAATATTCAATAAAGCTTTACTATCAAAGAAATTTTTATCACTTGATGGTAGTAAAACCTCTTTAAATATTTTCTCAATATTAATTTTATTTAAATCCACTTGTTGATTGTTAGAGTTACAAATATAGAGTATTAATAATTGTTAAAAATGAAATTTTAGCAATTCTAATTTTTATAATTTAATGTAAATCTTAGATAAGTAATTGGTGTTTTCTTTCTTAGAAACTTCATTTCATAATAAGTTTTTATTTGCATATGCTGCCGTTTAATATCTGAATTATATAAATCATTTGTTGAGTCTTCTAAAAAATGGTTCTCACAAGTAATAACACCCAAGGTAAAACCATGAAGAAACTGACTGTCAGTTTTTAAATGAATTTTAGAGTTCCTTTTTAAGATAGTATTATACATTTTTAAAAAAATAGGATGAGTTAATCTTTTTCTAGATCTTCCCTTTTTCAACTGAGGATCAGGAAATGTAATCCAAATCTCATCTACCTCTCCATTTCCAAAACACTGTAAAATCCAATCAATTCTAATTCTTAAAAACCCAATGTTTCCCAATCCATCTTCCAAGGATTGATTTGCACCAGTCCAAATACGAGCACCTTTAATATCAATACCAATAAAATT